>JAWAAV010000010.1:0-11212 GCA_038884935.1 Candidatus Pacearchaeota archaeon | reverse complement strand
CTGCGAATTTTTTAAGATTTCTATCTCACGATAAGCAGGCACAATAGGACACCAATATGGGCATATCGAAGCAATAGAAAGTCTTCTTACATCACTTATTTGCTTGAAATTTTTAATATCAACAAACGGATTTTCTTCTAAATATTCTTTTATTTTATCCAAATTCTTTTTCTTAATTTCAATCGTGCAAGGAAGTTCTTTGTCATCTGCCTGGCAGTTTGCAAAAGGGCATTTGTGGTTTTGCCTTCCAGTTATAATTTTAATTTTTAATTTTTCTCCGTTATTTTTAATTACATATTTTTTATAACTATAGTCTTCTTCATATTGTTTTTGCAAACTTTTTATAGGTACAACAATGCTCGCTCTTCCAATTTCTTTGGCTATGTTTAATGCAATCGCAGATTTCCCGCTTCCGCAAACCCCTTTAATAAAAATAATCTTACAGCCACTCTTAATAGAATTAACAACTTCGTTTACAATGTCCTCTTGTGTTTTATTGTTAGAAAAAACTAAAGGATTTAAATACCCGCTTTTTCCATCTTTTTTTATTCTATATAAATTCCACATTTTTTCTTCGTAATTTATCAACAAAAAACAAAATAAGAAAGAGTTTTTATAGATTGTTAAGATTAACCTACAAAAGATTTACTTTTTTGGTTTTTTCTTGTCCTCACAACCACAACTTTCGCACATTTTAATTGCCTCCCTGTTTTATATTTATTTAAAATGCCCCCACCGGGAATTTCCCAAAACCTTATAGGTTCTTCCTAAGATTTTGATTTGAACCCGGGTCACAGCCTCGAAAGGGCTATATCCTTGGCCGCTAGACGATAGGGGCATCTTAATAAAATAAAAAGATAGATTTATAAAACTAATCTTGTTTTAAAAACAAACAAAAATAACAAAGAAATAAAAAGCTCTTATTGATATATTCAAATGGGAAAAATAAACGACCTAATTTTCAAGCAGCTTCTAACAAGAGGTTATAGTTTGGAGGGTAAAACAAGAATATGGAACCTTGCAGATTCAAAACTTTGGTATATCACTCCAAACCAAGCTCAAGGTTTTCTAGACTTAGAAAAATCAGAAGATTACCAAAAAGAAGTGATTCAAAAAGAAACCTGTCTTATAAAAAAATACATGCCCAAAATTTTAGAAGTTATAGGGAATAAACCTATTAACATAGTAGACTTAGGATGCGGCGACGGTAAGAAAGCAGTAATATTTATAGAAACATTAAAAGGAAAAGTAAAGATTAGATATTGTCCGATAGATATAAGTGATTACATGGTAAAAAAAGCGATTTCGAGAATAAAAGAAATTGACGCTGGAGAAGTAGTAGAATTTCAATGGAATATTTCTGATTTTTCAGAAAATCTTGAAAACATTAATTCATTACTAAAATCAAAAGAGTTCAAAAAAAATTTTTTACTTTTGCTTGGCAACACTCTTGGAAATTTTGAGATACACGAGTTATTATACGAAATTTCGAGTAGTATCGACAAAGGAGACGTTGTTCTTATAGGTAACGGTCTTGATAATAGAAATGTTGCCGATATCTTAAAATCCTACGATAATAAGTATTTAAACAATTTTTTAATAGGACTAATTATACAAGTTGGATTAGAACCAGAAGATGTCGAGTTTGGAGCAAGATTTGTCAACTCAAGGGTTGAAATGTTTTATACTCTTAAGAGAGATAAAAACATCACATTTTTAGACAAGACAGTGCATTTCAACAAAGGAGATCAGATTATAGCCTGTATATCATACAAATATAAAAAAGAAATTCTTAAAAAATATCTTAAAATGTATTTTGACAAAGTAGAAATATTCACGCCCGAAGACGATTCTTATGCTTTGGCGTTATGCCAAAAATAAATTACATACTATTTTTCAAAATTTTTGATATTTCTTTCCAGTCCACATCGTGCCATTCTTCATAAGCATCTGCCACAGCAACAAAATTCTCTCTAATATCTATACAAACAACTTTTTCGACAAGCTTTTCAAATTTTTTAACAGCTGCTTTTGAAGCAGTCGGAACTACTATAGTAATTGTTTTTGCTCCAAAATTTCTGCAAGTTTTAACAGCAACTTCCATACTTGAACCCATAGATAATCCATCATCTATAATAATCACACTTTTGTCAGTCAAATCTAAATTTTTGTTTTTTCTTAATAATCGAATTCTTCTTCCAATCTCTTTTTTCTGTTTTTTAATTATATTGTTTATGACCTCTTTGCTGTAAAATTTTGCAAAACTATTAAAAACACAACTTCCATCTTTTGAAATTGCTCCAAGCCCAGATTCAGGCTTATCAGGAAGTGGAAGTTTTCTCACAATAATAAAAACTAAAGATAAATTTAATTCTCTTACAATCTTGAATGCAATAAGAATATCCTCTTATGAGTATTGCAAGAATTATATCACCAAAAAGGTTTAACTTTTTTATTTCTTTTGTCAGCTGTTTTCCACAGCTGCTCTATCTTTAAACATTTCTCAAACCTCTTTTCTCATAAAGAACTTCTATTTATTTTCTTGCAACCAGCTCGTTATTTTATTTTAATTGTTTAGGCAAATTGCTTAATGAGCCTGCACGGATTTGAACCGTGGACCCCCGGCTTTCTTAGATTTACTAAGCAAGCATTAATTCTTACGAATTAGTGTCGTATAAGACCGGTGCTCTAACCAGGCTGAGCTACAGGCTCATTATTAAATTAAAACGATTAAGATTTTTAAAGATTTCTTAAACGAATTTTGTAATTAATTTGCCGTTGTAACACTTTTAAAATTGTAAGGAGAAAGATTTTTAAATCCTATATAAATAAATCTGAAATGGCAAAAAAAACACAACATACAGAAGAAGAGGAAAAAATGGAAGAGGATATGGAAGAAGAATCAATAGATCAAGAAGAATTGGATGAGGAAGATATCACAGAAGAATAAATTTTTTAATTTTTCTTTTTCTTTTTATTTTTTTAATAGAGAGTTTTAAAAATATTAAAAAATTAAACACTCTATGTTAATAGGACTTGTTGGCAAACCAAACACCGGTAAAAGTACTTTTTTTAAAGCGTGTACTCTTGCTGATGTTCTTATTGCAAACTATCCATTCGCTACAATTAAACCTAATCATGGAATAGGCTATGTAAAAATCGAGTGTATAGACAAAAATTTCAATGTACAATGCCAACCCCGGACTGGTTATTGCATTAATCATAAAAGATTCGTGCCAGTCGAATTAATGGACGTTGCAGGTTTGATAGAAGGCGCAAGTAAAGGTCGGGGGCTTGGAAATCAATTTCTCGATGATTTAAGACAAGCCGACGCATTTATTCAAATAGTTGATGCTTCAGGGGAAACAGATGCAGAAGGAAAACCTACAAAAGGGTATAATCCTGTAAAAGATGTTCAAATGCTAGAAAACGAAATAGATCTCTGGTATTCGGGAATTTTAAAAAAAGTGTGGAAGACTTTTGCTCGAACTATACAAAACACAAAAGAAAATTTTGCAAAAGCAGTTGCAAAGCAGTTTTCTGGTTTAAAAGTAAATGAAGATGACGTTAAACAGATAATATTAAAATTAAATTATGATGTGGCAAAACCTGCTGATTGGACAGATGACCAAATCTATAAATTTGCCCACGAACTTAGAGCTTTAACTAAACCTATGATAATAGCTGCAAATAAAAGTGATAAAGCTGATGCATTAGAGAATATAAAAAAACTCAGAGAAGCATATCCTGATATACTTGTTATCCCTTGTTCTGCTGATTCCGAACTTGCGTTAAGAGAAGCCAATCGTGCGGGCCTTATTGAATATATACCTGGCGAAAAAAATTTTATTATCCATGAAGATAAAGTGAATGAAAAACAAAAGCAAGCATTAGAGTCTATTCGAAAAAATGTTCTTGAAATTTATGGGAGTACAGGTGTTCAAGAAATTTTAGACAGAGTTGTTTTTGACTTATTAAAATATATAGCGGTCTTTCCTGCAGGAACAAGCAAACTAACAGATTCCGAGGGAAGAGTTTTACCAGATTGTTTTTTAATGCCTCTAAACTCTACTGCATTAGATTTTGCTTTTCGTTTGCATACTGATATAGGAAATAATTTTGTAAAAGCAATTAATGTTAAAACAAAACAAGCAGTTGGTAAAGATTATCAATTAAAACATAGAGATGCAATAGAAATAATTACAAGATAATAATTATCTTTAAGAATTAGCTTCTAAAGAAAATGGTCTCTCTATATTTATTAATACTTACCCATCCAATATAGTAAATAATTCGAACTATCTATCAATATGTTAAGCAAGAACAAAGCAAAAAATTCATTAATCAATAATTTCTTTAAACATCTTTTTTAAACAATCTAATATTAATTCTTCTTGTAAATTGCTTATACATACATTATCTTCTCAATGTTCTTTATTAATTATGACTTTTAATTCACTCAGAATATCTTCTGTGACTTTTGGAATTGGTTGTTCTCCATTGACTCTCACAGAATTATAGTGTTTTAACAGCGGTTCTGTTTCTTTATGATAGATTTTGAGTCTTTTTTTTATTGCTTTGGGTTTATCGTCTTCTCTAATGTAAAGCTTACCCCCGCATTTATCGCATATGTTTTTCTTTTTTGGAGGATTAGTTATTAAATTAAAAATACTGCCACATTTTTTACAGTTTAATCTTGAAGAAAGTCTTCTCACAGCCTCTTCGTCAGAGATCCATATTTCAATTATTTTATCAATTTTAGTAATCTTATCCAGTTCTTTAGCCTGATTTATATTTCTTGGAAATCCATCAAGAATAAAGCCTTTTTTACACTCTTTTCTTTCTAATTTTTCTTTAATTAGATTAAAAACAATTTCTGTTGGAACAAGTTGTCCTTTTAATGTAAAAGATTCTATAATTTTCTTTTGTTTCCCTTTTGCTTTTCTTAACAATTCTCCTGCTCCAATATAACATATCCTCAATTTTTTAGAGATTATTTCTGCTTGTGTTCCTTTTCCACAGCCCTGTGGACCAAGAAAAATAAGTTTCATTCTAAACCAGTTTCTTTTGCTTTCCTTCTTGTTTAATAAATTCGTAAGCTTTTGTAAGCATTTCTCGATTATTCTTGATTTTCATTTTTTCAATTGCTTGTTCATAACTATCCCACGAAAATGCTTCGTGTTCTAAACTTAATTTAACTTTATCTGCTTCTTCTTTCTTAACTTTTGCTAGAAAGAATATTGCTTTTTTCTTTATCAATTCTCCATCGAATCTGTAAAACCACTCTTGAACAAATTTAAAATCTGGTAAAATTTCGATATTCTTAAAACCTGTCTCTTCTTCTACCTCTCTTCTTGCAGTTTCTTCTGCTTCTTCACCTTTCTCAATCAGTCCTTTTGCAAAACCCCAATATGTAGGATACTTCAATAAAAGAAATTTTGGTTCTCTATTTTCGAGATAAAATAGAATTGCTCCAGCAGATTCTTCGTATTTCATAACGCGCAGTGAATTCTCCCTCACTCCCAATACAATAAAAAAGTGAGATTTAAATACTTTAAGGCATCTTTTAAAAAATGATATTAAAGCTGAAAGTTATACCATGTTCGAGCAATAAGGAAATCATAAACAAAGAAAATACTCTTTACATAAAATTAAAAGAAAGTCCCGAGAATAACAAGGCAAATATAGAATTGATTAATTTGTTAGCAAAGCATTTTAATAAGTCTGTAAATCACATTAAAATATTAAGGGGTAAAACTTCAAGAAATAAAATTGTCGAAATTAAAGATTAAGATGAAATATCAAATTGCTAATGATTTAAAACAAAAAGCAATCGACATAATAAATAAACTTAATTTCATCCACATAAAATCAGAAAATTTTGAGTGTTTAAGAAGTAGAGGTACATCAACAAAAGGAGTCATTGCAAGATGTCATGGTTTAAATAAGGTTATGCAACTTAGCTTAAAAAGAAAAGCGTTTTATGTGCTTGAATTTATTTCCGAGAGATTTGACAAACTTTCAGAAGAAGAGCAAATAAAAGTGATTATTCATGAACTTTTACATATTCCAAAATCGTTTGGAGGAGGTTTTAGGCATCATGATTTTGTGAATAAGAGAAACATAGAAAGACTTTACGAGTATTATAAAAATAAAATTTAAAGTAATTTTCTCATAAAGACTTATGAAAATAAAATTAAAATTAAGAAAAAAAGCTTTTAAAATCGAAGCAAAAGAATGCAGAGGTATTCAAAAGTTAATAGGTTTAATGTTTTCAAGGCAAAAAAATGCTGTTGCAAGAATTTTTAAATTTAAGAAGCCAACAAAAATAACAATACACTCTCTTTTTTGCCCAAATTTCCTTGCAATTTGGTTGAAAAATAAAAAAATAATAGACTATAAGTTTGTAAAAACAACAAGATTTTTTATAAAACCGAGCTCTGAATTTGATTGTTTAGTTGAAATTCCTATTAATAAAAAGTATGAGAATATAACTAAACATTTTGTATAGTTACTATTTTTCGACGACAAAGGCCCAAAGAAAAGATTTATAAATATCATCGTCGTAAAACTATTAGATTTAATTTAAAAAGGAGGTAAAAATGGGAAAAGTTTTAATAAAAGGGGCTGTAAAAAGAAAACCAGGATATTTGTACTATGTTGATGGAAAAGGGAATGTATGTGAAGCAAAAATGGCCCGCGGCGGAAGAAAAAGAAAAAAGTAAATTCACTTAATTTTTTATTTTTATTTTTTGTTATTTTATTATCAAAAATTCTTTGTATTTTCAGCTAAACCTGGAATTTATGAGATAGAAAAATTGGTTGTGTTATTTTGTAATATTCTTAAAAAAATCTTATAATTTTATAAATCAACTCGTTATAATTTTAATTAATTTTTTAAATTTCTCAAAACCTAAAATATACTTTGATTTTTTATAACTTTTCTATTTCAAATACTTCTCTACAAACCGCCTCTTTAGAATACAAAAATAAAATAATTTTAAATTCTTTTTAAGCACAAAACCCTTTATAAAAACCTTTTTAAATCCTTTATTCTTATTTAAATTATGTTTTGGTGGCTTGCTTTAATTGTTGTTGTAGCATTAGTATTTATTTATTACTTTAATAAATTTGTAATTCTTGGCAATCGTATAGACAACAGCCTAGCGCAGATTGATGTTCAGCTAAGAAAAAGGGCAGAACTTGTTCCTAACTTAGTAAATGTTGTAAAAGGATATGTTAAGCATGAGAAAGCAATGATTACGAAAGTTACAGAAGCGAGAAAGGCATTAATTGGGGCAAAAGACATTGTAAGTAAAATGAAAGCAGGCAATCAGCTTGAAACAGCATTAAAAAACATATTCGCTCTTGCAGAAAACTATCCTCAATTAAAGGCAAATGAAAACTTCTTAAGACTGCAGGAAGAACTTTCAGCAATAGAAGACAAAATAGCATACGCAAGGCAGTTTTATAATGACTCTGTTCTTGACTATAATAATTCAATAAAAACCTTCCCAGCATTAATTTTTGCTGCAATTTTCAGGGCAAAAGAAAAAGAGTTCTTGCAATTACCAGAAGCAAAAAGAGCGGTTCCTAAAGTCGAATTTGAATAATAAGAGACGTAATTATAAGAGATGGAATTGCTATTAAACTAAAAACTATTTTTTAAATCATTATAAGAAATTCGCCAACTTCAGCTAACAGAGTTATGTTACTCAAATCTTGCAATTCTTGAAGTGCCTCTCACAATTTTTTTAACACTCTTTTGGCTAGAAGTTCCTTGATTATTGTAAGATTTATTTGATTCGTTTCCAAAAAATTCGTTTAATCTCGTCGCAACTTCTTTTTCAAACTCTTCTCCTGAAAAAATTTGTGTGCTTTGTGGTTCTTCTGTCGAACTTATGTGTGTTGTTAGTAATGCCTGTACGATTTTTATTTCTGTATCTGGAGAGTATTCAAATAACTGAACGTATATTTTTGCTCTTGCTCTTTCTTCTTCGCTAAGGTGTTTTGTTTTTGGATGATTTTTCAATAAATCTCCTAAAACTTCTGGATATGGCCCAGGTAAAGCTGGCTCTCCAAAAAAATAGCCTTCCGGTTTCTTAACAATTTTATAAGGTGGAGAGAGGCCGGCCTCACAGCCAGGTTCTATTAAACTATGTGTTTCTCCATCAAGTTGATAACCAAGTACAAGAATTTTTACAATTTTTCCTTCTTCTAAAACTAAATCTTCTCTATCCTTTAATCTTTCTGCTTCTATCGTATTTTCTGTGATACTCTTAACAACAAAACCCATACGAGTAAATCCATTATACCAATCTCTTTTGCTTTCTCCTATTTTAAAAACAGTTGTTTCACATTTTCTTTCTAGCTTTCCTTTCCTCGATTTAACTCCAACGTTTAAGTGACTTTCTAAGTCATCTTTTTTTTCAGCTGTAAAAACTAGCGTTTGTTCTTGTTTTGGCGGACTTTCGTAACATTTAGGTGTTGATGGCTGTTCGCTAGGGATAACTTCTGTTTTACTGGAAGAAGGTTTTTCTCCGTTATTTACTGAAATTTCTTCAGGCTCTGCTGCTAACGCTTTCTCAATTTCTGCCAATTGCCTCTTATTAAAGGCTTCTGTGCTTTCTCCAGGCATTCTTCCCATTTTTCTTATCTAACATTTATAATTAATAGTTTTATTTAAATTGTTCTAAATTTACAAGGCTTTTCTGTTTATATATTTTTCTATATTAACTACTTTAAAGTTACAAAACGAAAGGTTTATAAACTCTTAAATATATGTTACTATATGGTAGTTACAAATAAAAATATCTATGAAGATGCGAAAAAAGTAGTAGAAGCTGTGCTCACTAAGCAGCAAGACCCAAGAAACCCTCTTAAACCCGAGAGAGTATATGTAGGTATAGCTAGCTGTTATAATGGAGACAGGCCAAAACTAAACAGGCAAATTTTTAGAATTGCAGAAATGTATGGAGTTAATGGTCTGGTATTAGTCGACTTTCTTAATCAAGCATATCAGGAGTTTGAATCAGAAAGAAAAGCACTTGGCGATAGAAGACAATATGCTTATGACGAACAAGCAACACTTAAAGCACTTAAACTAATAAATGGTGGAAATAATCTTGAAAACAAAATAGTAGGTAATGGAGAACTTGATGATAAATATGTTAGAGAAGCTGAAACAAGATTAGAAGCATTTTTTGCTAGTGTTTAAAAAGAGGAAAATAAAATATCTAAGTACTTTGAAATGAAAGAACAAACTCTGAAACATAAACATAAAACTCAGGAAGAAGTCAAAGAGCGAAAAAAGCCGACTTTAAGCCTAGTTCAAAAACCGGACGAAAAAACCTCTTCTCAAGTCTGGCAAGAACTTTCAAACACACCAGAAACGTTTAGAGCAAAAGGACTTTACACACCAAATCAACTTAATGGATGGTTTAATGCGATTACAAGTTATAGAGAACCTTCTTTAAGAATCAGCTTGACAATAGCTAACGAAAGAATAGACATTTATTTAATGAAAGGAAAAAGTTTAACACACTGGCAAGGTGATGCTCCTTATTTTATTTATGGAATAAATACAAACAGAGATTGGAGAAACAAAATTTCTACACTCTCTCCTAGAGAGCAACAACGCTTACAATATTTACAATTAGCAGAAAAACAAATAACCGAAATGTTTAACGAAGGCAATGTAACATTAGAAGGAAGTGTTGTTGATTTAGAGCATGCAATTTTTGAAGAAAATCCTTCTTTCACACCAGAACTCTCTTTTACTCAATTTTTATTGAGTTTATACCAAACTCTCGTTTCATTAAAAGAAGTAAAACCTGCTGAAGAATTCTTTTTTGGGAAATTGTACAGAATTGCCGAGCAATTACCAAGCTATGCTCAAGTAGCACACGAATTACAAAGCCTTCTAATAGAGATAGCGCTTTCCTCACAAACAGGAAGCGTATCTTTCTTAATTGACAAATCAAATCAGAAACCGAGAGTAGTAGGGGTAAATTCAAAAAGAACTCAAGAAAAAAAAGAAGAACTCGCAAGATATAAACATAAATCAAAATTTGTATTAGAAGAACTCGCAAGAGATATTTTTGACATTGATAAAAACAAGCCAGTAGTGATACAAGGCCGTGTTTTGCATTCTTTACCTAACAGCTATATAATTTTAGATGAAAACACTCACGGAATAGAAAGTGTAGCCTTTTTTATGGATTTGTGTAGAAGCTATGACGAATACGTTAGTTTAAGAAAAAAAGTTTTTGCACCTCTGCAAAAAACATCTGCTCCACGAGCTTCTTTACTAAGAAAAGTTTATAATGCTATTTTAGGAAAAGATAGTAGATAGTTATTTTTTATAGCAAGATTTATATATCTTACTACTATTAAGTTACATTATATAACATGACGAGGTCGAAAAGAGTTATTTTAGAAGGAAAAGTAGAAGATTTAGATTTTGTAAGTTCTTATTTTAATTTTGTTGCTGGTCTAACAGACCCCAAATTTTTTCGGACAAGTATTGTTTTCTCCGCAAGAAAGAATTTGGAATCAAAAGTAAGACAATCCCTTGCTATTTTATTAGAAAAGCCACAAGAAAGCGGAATTATACAAAAAGACAAACCTTATAGAGTTATCATTGCTTCTTTTTCTGATTTCAATCCCGAATGTTCTTCATACGATCTTAAAAATAACGAAGGTCCAGAAACGATTGTTTATAAACATCTAATAGAAATGATAAAATATCAACCTGTTTCTGGTATTGTTTATAAGGGTCATATTTATTATCGTACAAATCTTAATCTTAGAGAAATCTCCTTAAACGGATTTTTACTTAATTTTTTAAAATTTTTAGACAAACAATCCCAGTCTAAACTTAGACCCGACTTCGAAATTGTTGCAGCTTCAAGACTAGAATCTTTATTCAAGGATAAACAAACTCCTGTTCCAGGTGAAATAAAAGCTGTAAACAATAACTCGCTAAAGGAGTCTTCTGATAAAAATTCAAATGAACTAAAACTTAAAAATCAAAAGATTAATTAACAGAAAAAAGCAAGCAACAAACTTAAAAATACATTTCTCTTATAAATTTTATGAAATCTCCTGTTCAAAGAATTTCATTTTATGACCAAATATCAAGAAACAAAAGAAAATCTTTTTTCTTAATAGTTATTATCTTTTTGACATTTTGTCTTTTAGGTTATATAAT
>JAWAAV010000009.1:0-11343 GCA_038884935.1 Candidatus Pacearchaeota archaeon | reverse complement strand
TAAAGGTAATGAAAACTTCTTAAGCTGATTTGTATTAATTTTTCTTATAGGATAGAAAATACGCAAATTATCAAAGCCAATTGGCTTACTCGGAGGACCAGCTATATATCCTTTCCATTTGTACGAAGCAAACGGTTCATAAAATGATATAAGCAGATTTCCGGGAAAAGGTACTTTTTTTTCAAAAAAAAGAGGTTTAAAAAAAGAATGGATAAAATTATAAAAATAAAAAAAACAAATAAAACGTCTCTTTTCATTAATTAGTAAAACGGAATTTTATCAATGTCCACAAGGCCATAATTCCATCTTTAATTGTGTTTAGTTTCTTTCCTTCTTGATACCCTCTGGGGTTTGTTGAAATAGGAATCTCCAGAATTCTATATCCCTGTCTTAGCAATTTCGAAGTTATCTCTGGTTCAAGCTCAAATCCTCGTGCATTAAGTTTTATGTTTTCCAAAGCCTCTCTAGGAAATAGCTTATAACAAGTTTCCATATCTGTAATCCATTGTCCGTATAAAATGCTCGTGATGAGGCTTAAAAATCTATTTCCAAAATAATGAAGCAGGAAAAGCGGCGTTTTTTCATCTTTAGAGAGATTTGGTAAACGATTTAAACGGGTACCATATACAACTCGGGCTTCTTTCTCCAAAACAGGCTCAAGGAGCCTCTTTATGTCATTTGGGTTGTATTCCAAGTCTGCATCTTGAATAACGATGTAGTCTCCGGTTGCGCAATCAAGTCCTGTTCGAACAGCAGCCCCCTTTCCAAGGTTTTTTTTGTGTTTTATAAACTTAAATTTAGAATGTGGGGTTTGTGATTTGGAAATTATTGATACAGTAGCATCGATCGATCCATCATCAACTACTATTATTTCCTTATCTACTTTAGGAATTTTAAGTTTTAGGATTTTTTCAAGAAGCCTTGAGACAGTCTTTTCTTCATTGAAGACTGGAATAATAATTGATAATTTCATTAAATAAATTTTCCTATTGCCTCCTTATCAGATCTGATAAATAGCTTTTGTGATTTGAAACTTGATTTTATAATTTTTGGAAATAAAATTAAAGCCTTAAAAAATCCAAGAAAAAAGGGTATATCAAATCTCAGTATTGCTTTGAAAAAATGATATGGTAGCCAAAAAAGATGAGATACTTGCAAGTCAAAATCTGTTGCATTTTTCCAAACAAAAATAAACTGATTTCTGTAAGCGATTGTTTTTACTTGAAAATTAGAATATCTACTTTTTATGGCTCCTTTTTCATGCTCATGAACAACGATACTTCTGGGTTCAAATAAAACTTCGTATCCAGACTTAATCGCTCTATATGACAAATCAATATCCTCCCAATAGAAGGGCGCATAAAGCTCATCAAATCCTGAAAGTCTTTCCCAAATAGATTTTCTAAAAGCCCCGCTCCCACCGCTCACCCAAAGAGTATTTATTTTGTCAATTTCTCCTCTTTTGTGAATCAAAAAGCCTTTTTCCCATTTGCCTATACCTCTTCCCCGTAAAACAATTCTGCCATTCTCAATGCTTTTATCCATACATCCGACAGCAAAAACATCTTTATTTTTGAAATTTTTTACAAGTGGGTCAAGAAAACTTTTTTCAGGCGCTACATCTGTATTTAGTAGCACCAAGATATCTCCGATTGCTTGTCTTACTGCACGATTTACAGTCGGAGCAAATCCCAAATTTTTTTCGTTTTTTAAAAATTTGAAATTAGAAATCTTAGATTTAAAGCTAGAAATTAATGGTACGGAACTATCTGTCGAACAATCATCAACAATAATAAGCTCAACTGATCCCTTTTTATACGATTCTGCCGCATCTATAATTTTGGGCAAGTTTATTCTTAAAAGTTCTTCTCCGTTGTAGTTTGGAATAATAATACTTATATTCATAATAATGAATTTTTAAAAACAATTTTGTGTTTGCCTTTTGGCACAACTATGCCTCTGAAATTAAAATCAGTTACGTAAATTTTAGTTTTCATACCATCTATCTCTGCTGTCCAGGAAGGATAAAACGTGTCTGTCAAAATCAAGAATCCGTCACCCTCATTTTCTACTCTAATCACTACTTTATTTTCTGAATAAGCTATGATTTCCACCCTGCCCTTCATCCACCTGGGAGGTGGATTTCTATTTACACCTAGGGAAGTTTCGATAATCGCAGTATCTTTTGGGTCAAAATTTTTCTCAAACATTCTTTTTATAACTTCATTTTTGTTTTGCGCTGTCTCTACATCCTGAACAAAAAATGCTCGGGGAAATACATTTTTATTTTCGTATACCCTTGTTTCTCCTTCCTGAAAAACTTTTACAAGTTTGTCATCTTCAATATCAGACAGGCTCAGAATATATTTTACTCCCAAAAGATTTATAATTTTAGATGAGTAATTGTAAGGAGCAATAATCCGGTTAAATCCATATGGAGCTTTTGTATCTGCCCTATTTCTCTCAGACGCTACTATTAACTCTGCGTATCTTTGGACGTAAAGTGGATCGTAACCATCAATGCTGTGAATTTTATACATTGCAGAAAAATTAGGAGGTAAAATTCTTGAATCAGTAGACATAACTCTGAAAATCCCCCCTTGTTTTTGTAAAAATGAAAGAGTTTTAGTTTGTGGAAATAAATAATCTTTTTTAGTAAAAGGAATAAATTTTAATCCTGTTCTGAATAGATCAAAAACTGTTAGAGATAATATTAAAACTAAAAAAATAACATTAATTTTTTTATTTTTATTATAAAAAGAACTGAAAAAAAGTATTGATAAAAAAGATAGAATAAAAATAAGGCTCGGCAAAAGAAGGTTTCTTTTGGCAACAAGCAAATTATTAAAAGTAAGATTTTTGCTGATTGCTTCTCCGTAATAAACAAATAACCAGACAAAAACAAAGATGATAGAAATAAAACTTATAGGATAAAAAATTTCTTTCTTTTTTTGAGTTCTTAAAAAATAATCAAACCCAAATGAAGCAAGAACTGCTAGAGAAAAATCAACTAGAAATAATAGTCGGGTCGGCTGGGAAGTACTTATAAATGGTATTTTAAATATATAAGGAATTTTTGCAAAAATTGTTGGAAGAGCAAAAATAAGAGAAAGAAAAAAAATCGTTCCAAAAAAAAGAGTTTTTCTATCTCGGCGAAAAAAAAGAGAGTATAGTGAAAAAATAAGAGGAAAAATACCAATATAACCTAAAAATTCTCCATAATTCCATTCTCCCCAATAATTAAGAGTGGATGGGTTACCGAAAAAATCAGGGGCAATAAATTGAATTAGATGATGCCATGGAATAAACCAACCTGAATTCTGCCAGGAAATTTGGTCAGTATCTCGAGCGGAAAGAAGTATAAATTGAAGAAGCGGATACCATTGAACAAAGGTTAATATAAAAAACAAAAAATAAAATAGCAAAAAAACAAATAAGAATTTAAATATTTTTTTATATTGCAACCACCTTCCAATTAAATAAGCAAATGTCGCAAGGAATAAATAAAAAAATGTTTGTAAATGTCCCGCAAAAAATGATGAAATAAATGAAAAAATAAAAATCAAACTCCATCCCAATAATTTCTTATTTTTAAAATTTATATTTGCTATTTTATGTTTACCATTTAATATTTTGTCAAAATAAAAGAAGATTTTATCTATCGACAAAAGTATTAAAGGTAACCACAATGCAGTGTGAAGAACCGTTCCCCATTCCAACCAAGAAATGAAAAATCCCGAAAATGAAAAGGTTACTGAACCCAACATGCTTGCCCATTTATTCAACTTTAGATTAGCTAAATAAAAAAATAGAAAAATTCCGGCTAAAAGTGGCTGAATGACAATAAGGATGCTCCAGGACAAACTAAATGGTAAAAGAAAAAATAACAAATTTAAAGGATAAAACGGTGCCGATTGATGATTTGCCAAAAGAGGGGTACCTGCAAAGTTATAAGGATTCCATAATGGCAATTTGAAATTCTTCTCCAGATTAATTGCTAAATATCTCCAAGGGTACTGTTGTCTTACTGGATCTGTAATTAAAAAGTTTTTAAATGGTATTCCCCGTGGAAATTCTTTGACATAAAAATCTCGAAATGGATGGTAAAGTCCAACAATTGTATCAGAAGGAATAGGATATAAGCTTTTTAGAAAAAATTGCCAGAAAAACAAAACTGAAATAACAATTATTAAAATAATTAAAAAAAATTTATTCACAACTCAAGAATTTTTTTTAGATTTGAACAAAATCTATTTCCTGCAAAAAAATCGGCTCTTTTCACTGCCTCTTTAGACATCCTGTTCCATAAATCTTGATTTTTGATTAATAACTCAGTTTTTTTCATCAATTCCCCTAGTGTGTTCCAAAGAAATCCGTTTTTTTCATCCTCTACTATTTCCTTCTGTCCACCTGCGTTGATTACTACAGGCACGGCTCCTGCACCCATTGCTTCTACAGTTGATATGCCAAAATGTTCTGCATATTCAGGATGTTTCTCTAAATTTTCACCAAATCCAGCTGCATGCCAATAAATTTTTGACTTATTATAGTAACTCAAAAGATTCTTAAAACTGATATTTTCAAGAATTTCAATTGGATAATTTTTTGCCATATCCTTTAATTTCTTGAGATATTTTCTATCTTTCTGTAAAACGGATCCTATGAGAATAAATCTCCAATTATGCAGACCTTCGCTATGCATTTTCTTAAAAGCAGATATTAAAATTTCTTGTTTTTTTCTATTTAAAGCTCTTGTGAAACGTCCCACGGTCAAAATGATATTTTCTTTTTGTGAATATCTAAAATCTATTCTTTCAATATAAGGATACAAAACCAGGCTATTGACTAAAAAGTTCTTGTCAAGATAATTTTTGACAAAATTAGAGTAACAAATTATCTTATTTATTTTTTTAAGCTTTAATCTAGTTAAAAATTTTTTTCCGTTTACCCAATTTACTGGAAATTGAAAAATAAGAACATTTTTTTTGCTCAAGAGAATAGGTATACTACCGTCGCTTATAAAGAAAATCAAATCATATTTTCTGGTATTTAATATCCGTCTTAAGAAAAATACTTTGGAAGAAAATATATTTTCAGTAAGCTTGATATTTTTTATCTCTATTCCAAATTTTTTACTCGCTTTTCTAAGAATAGATTTATCGTTCCAAAATAAAAAAACTTCATTATGATCTGCGAGACATGAAGCAATTGTCAAAATGTATCTTTCACCGCCTCCCAATGTATCTAGATACGGGTCAAAAATTCCAATCTTCATTTTCCTTCTATGTTTTATTATAACGAAAGCACAACTGTCTCACCATCTTTTTTATCAAGGCTTAATACATTTTTTACTACATTGCCTTTCTTATCTATAATTTTAATCGATCCTCCGCTATGTCCCCAAAGAATAGAATCATATTTTTTCTCAATTCCATAAACACCATGATAATTATATGCGCTATAGATTCTGGTACAGCATTCTTTATAGATCGTGTTTTCTATACTATTTGAATCTAATTTAGCTATATCGTAAATTCTTGCATTATGCTGGTCAATCCTAATTCCCGGAAATGCTAGTAACCTATTCCTTAATTCTGGCGTAAGAGATGTGTATAGTGTAAATAAAGGCACGTAAGTTCCGGCAATTACATTTTCAAGATAAGCATTTTGCAGATGTACAGGCTTTATGCCACTTATTTTTCCTAGTAACTCAAGCATCTCCTGCTCTTTTTTAAGATTTATTATCTCTGGATTTAAGCTTATCATATAACCTTCCTTGTCCTCTGCTAATATATTTCCCTTGTTATCAATAATAGTGCCCCTTGTTCCTATGTCTATCAAAGTTTCAATCTTAGAGTTTTCAGTAAGCCCATCAAAAATCAAATCCCAATCCCATATTATTTTCCACTGCCCATCTTCTTTTATAATCTTTGCTTGTTTTTGTTGTTCGAAGTACCCTAAATCTTGAGTGAAGTATCTTACTCTAAATTTTATAACTCCTTCTTTACTAAATAACGAGACATTTCTATTGATCTCCTTAATTTCAATTGCCTTAACGGTTGCGTCGTTAAAAGCATTTTTGACAGAAAAATGAAACTTATCTCTATTCATGTTAGGTCTATTCTGCTTTGCAAGATTTTCCTGGAAAATGTCCTGAAAATATTGATGTGAATAATTATAGTAAAAATTTTTTTATTGTCCAGTCGGGCTTTGGTATGAGGAAAAACCAAGCATTAAAAATTCCATAGAAAGGAAGGATTAAAAATATAAATATTTTGAACCTATTATCTAAATATGTATTAATGAAATATCCAGATAGAATATAAATAAATGGAATAATGACAAGCAAATATCTTGGATATGACGGGATTATTGTTAAAATTAAAAGAGAAAATAATACAAAAATTATTAATCCTTTCACTATATCATTACTATTTTTCTTTAAAAATATTAATAAACTACTAAACATAAATAATCCAGAAGATATAGGCCATATAATCCACCATTCAGAAACATTTATGTAATTTTCCCCAAAGATCTCTTTGAATTTTCCAAAAATTAAAGTTTCCCAAATTGCCCCAATGTGAGGTGTTAGTAAAGATTTATCATAAAAAGATATTATAAACTTTTGTAATCTCATAAAATCAAAGATTGAATGTCCTAAAATAAAATAATTTATATATGGAATAAGCGTTCCCATAACTGCTCCAATAAGATAGACTAAATACTCTTTCTTTAATCTATTTTTAAATAAAAAAATAGTTTCAAGAATAAACAAGATAGGGAAAATAATAGGAAACTTAGTTTGCATAAAAAAACCAATAGATAAACCACTTAGTAATGCAAGTTTAAAATTAGCTTCATTCTTAGGCTTCAAGTAAAGTAAGCAAACGATATTTAACAATAGAAAAAATAATTGCGTTATGTCTATCCAAGCTTTCCAAAATTGGCTAAAAAATAAGGGGTCCAAAAAAAAGGACAAGCAAAATGAACACAGAGATAACTTTATCTTTTAATAACTTTCTTGCAAGAATATAAAAAAATGTTAATGAAAGAAATCCAAAAATTAATGAATAAAAACTAGAATTTTTAAAGAAAAGAATTGAAAAACCTATTAAATACTTGCCAACAGGTTGAGTTTCGGGATTTATCAATGAAGGATCAGCTCCTTTAGCCAGATTGTATCCTACATAGGAAAATAACCCATCATCTCCTATAATTCTTTTTGACAAAGGAAGTTTCCATTGAGAGTGTTCGAATCTGTCTTTCCAATATAAAACATCATAAGTGCTCAGGAATGAACTTCTTTGGAAATAAAAAATTTGAAGAATTTGAATTATAAAAAATAGAAAAAAATAAAAAATTAAGCTTTTCTTAACAGTCACGGGTTTATTCTACCAACTTTTATACTCCTTGCAAAGTTTGATTGCCTATGATATTGTCGAATTAATGAATTATTTTGATTCACTCAATCAGATATCACCGTTAGGATTATTTACGATATTTCTCTGGTCACTTCTTTGGAAAGGACTTGCTTTATGGAGAGCTGCTAAAAATGATCAGAAAAATTGGTTCATAGCAATTCTTGTTATAAATTCAGTTGGAATACTTGAAATTGCTTATCTTTTTGGCTTTGCAAAGAAAAAAATGAAGATTGAAGAGCTTAAATTCTGGAAATTATTTCAGAAAACTTCTTCTCGATAACATATAACCTAATCCAGAAATCAATATTAAACCAGCAATAAAACTATACATACCAATTTTAAAACTCACTGGGCTATAAGTGAATTCAACCATATGTTTTCCTTCAGGTACCAAAACCGCTCGAAAGGTATAATCCGCTTTGTAAATATCTGACTTTTCTCCATCTACTCGGGCTTCCCAACCTTTATAAAAAACATCAGATAAAAACAGCAGTGCGTCCTTCTTTGCCGTAACCGATATTTTCACTTTATTTGGAGTATATGCAATAATTTCTGCATTACCAACTTCCCCCTCAGACTGTTTTAAATTTGGGTTCTTCTCAAGAACTATTTCATTCTTCAAATCAAAGCGATTATCAAACATTACATTAAGAGCCAATTGATCATTTTTAATGACCTTGTATCTACCAACCAGAAAAACCCTTGGCAGAACATGTTTATTTTCAAAGATTTTATAATGATTGTCTTCATAAATTAATTCAAACCTGTCATCTGGATAATCCCAATATGGAAATGTCCAGATAGCTTTATCATCGCTTATTTTATGAATAATGTATCTTACTCCCAGTAAATTTATTGCTTCAGATGTATTTTTTCCTTTTTTGGCAAATGAAACAACAGATCTTGCAAGTTGATTTGTGTTCCCACTATTTATAAAGGAGATAAATTCTCCATATCTTTTTATATAAACAGCATCATATCCCTCAATTGAAGGAAGTCTGTAATAAACTAAAGCTTCTCCTCCAAGATTTCCCAAAACTCTATCGTATCCAGAAAGCGTTCTAAACTTTTGAGTAGTTTGCGTATCTGGATAAACTAAATTTTTAGGATCAAAAGCCTGCCATTTTATGGCAAAGCGTAACAAGTCAAAAGAAACGATAAATAAAAAAAACAGAGACAAAACAGTAATAAGAAGATGGCTATTTTTATTTTTTTTGAGATACCATATTGAAAAGAGAATAAGAGTAGATAATATGACAAAAATTCCTGTTGGGAGAATTAAATTTTGTCGTGCAATTATAAGCCTGTCAATCGGAATATACATCTTTAATAATACAATAGTCCAAACAATTAAAAAAAGAGAGGTAAATAGCCCTATCCATATCAAAATTTTTTTTAATTTATAACCTTTTATATCTGATATTAATTGTTCGAAACCATAAGCGGATAAGATAATAAATAAAAAACTATAGATCACTATTATTCTACTCGCGGCACTTGTAGACAATACTGGGATATGAAGTTTTATAATTAATGAAAGTAAAGGAGTATTAAAGGCAAGAAATAGAATCATTACTCCAAAACCGAACAAAAAAAATGTCTGAACTCTTTTTTTACTTGTTAATCCATAAATAGCAAGCATTAAAGGTAAAATACCAATATACGAATTCCATTCAGCGTAATGTCCAAACCAATCATTTCTTGTAACAGGGTTTCCTAGAAAATCAGGTGCTATGAAAGTTACAAAATATTGCCAAGGAATTGCTTCTTGAATCTGGAATAAACTGCTTCTTACGGTCTGCAGATATAGTTCGGTCGAGGGAAGCAGCTGGGGCATAGATAACAAAAATCCGAAGAAAATATATAGTATAAGATATAAGGTACTAAACTTGTCTTTAGTTACAATAAATTTATAAAAAACATAAACAAAAATTGTAATTAAAAAATATAAACTAATCTGAAAGTGTCCGCTAAAAAATGATAATGGAATAGATGCGCTAAGTATAATTAAATACCAGAATTTATTTGTTTGATAATATTTTTCTATAGCCATTACTGCAAGAGGAAGAAATAAAATCGCATAACCCAATGTTCCATACCCCATCCAAACAGTAATAAATCCACAAAACATAAATGAAACAGAAGAAATAAGACTTGATTTAATATTTAATTTAAGACTTCTAATTAGCAAATACATAAAAATTCCTGCCAGAAGCGGCTGAAGCAAAATTAAAATACTCCAGGCATCAACAAATGGAAAGATAAAAAAAAGAAGATTAAAGGGCGACAAAACAGCTGACTGATAATTGGCGAGATGAGGCGTTCCTGAAAAAGAGTAAGGATTCCACAGGGGAATTTCTCCAAGTCTGAAGGTATCTATCGTAAATTTTTTCCACGGATAGATCTGGGTTATCACATCAGGCATCGCACCATTTTTAACCGGTCCCCAAAACTCTGGATACGTACTCCAGGGAGCAAAGTTGTTTACTTGATAGGTAGAGGCAAACGGTACTTTATTTTGCAGAAAATATGGACTAGCAAATATAAACCATACGGCAGGGATAAATAAAATTGGCCAGATTTTTTTTAAAAACTTTTGAATTTTAATTTTTATTTTTGATTTTTGCATTCTGACTTTTGATTTTCTCTTGTATTTCCCAAAGTTTGGCATAAGTTATAAATACACTAAATGCCTGATAAAAACTCTCTATAATCCCAATAGTGCCCACTTTCCAACCGCCTTGTTTTATATATGAATCATAAAAAGCAGAAAGCATCACTCTTGGAAAGCGCCACCATATCATCTTGGGATGATGAGCGTTAAAACGAAGCTCCGCTTCAATCTGGGACCATTCTATGGTTTTACTAACCATTGATGATAAATCTCGATGAGAATAATGCAATAAAAATCCATCAAGTTCTTCTACTCTCCTGTTAATAACTGGGCTTTCGTGAATCCTTCCTCTCCAACCCTTCAATTTATCTTTTTTAAACAATCTAACTATATGCTCTATGTATGGCCATTCATAATTACCATAATAAAAATTTTTCCTTTTTAAAGTAAAAGCCGCAACATCTTCATTCTTAATACTCGACACCTGATACTTAATACTGCGGGCAAGCTCGCTTGTTACCCTTTCATCAGCATCAACATATAAAATCCAGTCTCCCAGAACTTTCTTTAGCCCGAAATTTCTTAATTCTGAAAAATCGTCTTTCTCCAAAATAAAAACTTTAGCTCCTAATTCTTTGGCAATATCACGGGTTTTATCACTAGAATTATTGTCTATTACAATAATTTCATCACAGAAATAAAGTGAATCAATACACTCCTTAATTTTATCCTCCTCATTTCTAGTAATTATAACCGCTGATATTTTTTTTCTCATATGCTAAAACTTCCCTTTCCAAAATTCCCAAAATAAAAGTCTTTTACTCCTCTTTTTTGCCATTTTCTGCCTTTGGCGAGAAGGCTTATACTTTCTTTTAAAAGAGCAAGCTTAGACTTATATGGAGCATATTTCATACCAAATAATAATCTATTTCGAGTTAAATAATAATCCTGAAGTTCAGAACCTGAACCTCCTGTTGATCCTGCATTTTTATGCCAGAGAATTGCTTTTGGATTATAAATTATTTTATATTGTGTTTTTTTTGCTCGTTGACAAAAATCTGAATCCTCATAGTACAGAAAATATCTTTCGTCAAATTTTCCTATTTTTTTAAACACGTCGCTTTTAATAAGCATGCATGCTCCGCTAGCAAAATCAATTTCAGAAATTTTTTCAAACTGACCTTTGTCAATCTCATCTACCCCTATATGCAGTCCTATAACATTCTGCCAATCCATTTTTCCACCAGCAAACCATATAACTTTTCCCAGATCTTCTTTTTTATATCTCTTTTTATGAAACTCAAA
>JAWAAV010000008.1:0-11457 GCA_038884935.1 Candidatus Pacearchaeota archaeon | reverse complement strand
CTTAAAATATTTTAAAATTGTAGTAATCAAAGCTAAACTGCTAATTAATAAACTTCAATTAATTATATTTTATATAGCTTCTTAAACAAAATCTCAGACTTTTTGATTTTTTTCTCTAATAGGGGTTTTGTCATATCCTTAAATGATTTAATCTCAAATCCAAAGTTGCTTGCAATCTTTTCAGAAGTTTCTGGCATAAACGGCCAAAGTAGGAATGCAATTGCCTGAATGCAGCTTAAAATCTCGTATAAAACCTCTTTGTTGTGTGTCTCCCATGGTTTTTCTCTCTGAACATATTCATTGCAAATGTCAATAAACTCAAAAATTAAACCAAGAGCTTTTTCAATTTCATAATTTTCCATATATTTATCAATCTCCTCAAATTTAAGTTTTTCAATAAGATGATTTTTATTTGGTTTTTTTATTCCATATTTCTCTGCAAGTGTTGTTGTTCTTGAAACAAGATTCCCAAGCTTGTTTGCAAGCTCATTATTATGCCTTTCAATTAAAGCCTCTTCATTAAAGTCGCCGTCCTCTCCAAAAGGTATTTGCCTGCATATAAAATATCTAACACTATCTGCAGTGTATTTTTTAACAAGCTCTACTGGTGAGATAGAATTTCCTAAACTTTTGCTTATTTTTTCTCCATTAACAGTCAAAAATCCGTGAATAAAGATTGTTTTAGGCAATTCATAACCAGCAGACATTAACATTGCAGGCCAAATTACTGCATGAAACCAACCGTTATCCTTTCCTAACAAATGAACATCTGCTGGCCAAAACTCGTGCTCTTCCCCTGCACCTGTTAAATAATTAATTAAGGCATCGAACCAAACATAAAAAACATGTTTCTTGTCAAGCGGAAATGGTATTCCCCATGAAAAGCTTGTTCTTGTTATGCTTAAATCCTTAAGCTCTTCTTTTACTCTATTAATAATCTCATTTCTTCTTGTTTCGGGCAAAATAAATTTTGGATTTTTTTCATAATGTTCAAGAAGCTTTTGTTGATACTTACTCAATTTAAAAAAATAAGTATCCTCGCATAATTTTTCAACAGCTTTTTTATGTACAGGGCATTTCCCATCAACTAAATCTTTTTCTGTTAAATATGCCTCGCAATCCACACAATATAATCCTTCATAACAGCCCTTGTAAATATCGCCTTTTTTATCAATTTTTTTTGTAAATTCCTGAACAAACTTTTCGTGGTCTTCATCAGTAGTTCTAATAAATCTATCAAAATTTATATTGAGTGCTTGCCAAGCCTCTTTAAATTTTTTAGATATCTTATCACAGAATTCTTTTGGAGTTTGGTTGCTGTTTTCAGCATTTCTTGCTATTTTTTGCCCGTGTTCATCAGTTCCTGTCAAAAACCAGACATTCTCGCCTTTAAGCTTATGCCACCTCGCGAGAACATCAGCAATAATTTTTTGATAAGCGTGTCCTATATGCGGTGCTGCATTAACATAATCTATAGCTGTTGTAACATAAAACTTCTTCTTTTCTCCTGCCATTAAATCAAGAATAAACAAGCATATAAAAATATAACTCTAACCACTTTTTTAATTTTTATTTACCATTTGATTTAATTAAGATATTAATTGGAATTTTGTTTATTCTTTTTGGACTATGGATTTTTGCTCAGTCATATTTTATTAAAGTCAAAAAAGATAAAAAAATTTCAACTAAAATGCCCTTGGCAAGCTTATTCTTAACTGTTTTTCTTAGCGAATTTGGGGATAAAACACAGATAACATCTGGTTTATTGACTGCTAAATACCAGTCTCCTATTCTTGTCCTTGTAGGATTGATTTCAGCGCTTGCAGCAGTGATTGCAATATATGTTTTAATAGGCACAAAACTTGCTGAAAAAATTCCAAGCAAAGCGATAAACGCAGTTACATCTGTTCTATTTATTCTGTTTGGTTTATTCAGTTTGTTAAGTTAGCCGTACGAATAAAGAGAATAAAGTGGAAATTCAAATTTTTTATCGCTAACATTCTTTGACATAGTTACGCTTTCGCTATACTTGGCTTATTTAAAAATTATTTAAAAGTTCGAAGGTTGAACTTTTTTAGTCTAAATGCATTATTTAACAAAGTTTTTAGAAAAATCATTAAAAATTTTTATCTTATACTAACTTATTTTGCTTGCCCTCTAATAATTAACAAGCTTAATTATTATATAAACTCGATTATTATTTTTGAGAATTAACATATTATTTGATTGAATAAAAATACAACAATAATTAAGTTTGATATATTTAGCCTTCTATCTTCGTGCCTTTGAAAGGCTTGTTTGATAAAAGATTATCAAGGTTTTTTAAATCGTGCCCGAGAATATAAGTCGTTATTTTATTATTCATTATGGTTTTTGCTGCTGTTTGGTCAAGAACAAAATGCTGTCCGGGCTTGTATTTTATTGCGTTTGCTCTCTTGAAAAAATCACGCCACGAAATTTCTGGAATAAATCTAGCATCTTTGAATTCTTTTGGATTTTTTGTATATAAACCCGGAACATTTGTCAAGTTAATAAAAACAGCTTTTAAATGGTTGGAAATTTTTGCTGCAACAGAATCAGAAGTTTGATTTGGAGCATACCTTAAAGCTCCACAAAATACAATATCGTCTTTTCTTAACATGTTTATAACCTGTTTTATATTATGCGGAATGCCTTTGTTTGCGTCTTTTCCGAAAAAGTATGTCATAAATCTTGCGTTTAGCCTTGTTACCGAAATACCGATATTGCTTTGCAAGAACTCTGAAATACCTACTTTTCGCAAAGCATTAATATACTTTCTCGCTACACTCCCGCCACCGCAAACAATAACAAATTTGTAATCTTTTTTATGCTTTTCTAAGACTCTTTTGAACTCTTGAAGAAGGGGAACATCAACTTCGTCAGGAATAATCAAGCTGCCGCCTAAACTTATCACCACCACTTTTTTCATAATTTTATATACTAAAAGATATATTTAAATTTTAGCAACATTAACTTAAGCACATATTTAAGCAGCAGAAAGTTTCGCAAATAAGTATAAAGCAGGATTTCCTCTAAAATTTGCAAGGTAGGCAGAATACGCTTCTGAATTATTAGCTCTTTTTAATATTTCTATCTGTTTGCCAAAGTATTTTCCTCTGTATTCAGCCAATAGTTGTTGAGCATCGGGTTCTTCTATTCCTTCACAAAACATATTTTCAAATAAACTTTTATCAGGTTGAAGTCTGCTTTTTATTCTTGTAATGCTTGCACTTTTTATTCCATCTCTTAAGTTTCTATAATTTCCTTTGCCTAATATAACCTTATTTGTATTATTAAAATCTAAAAAGTACAATTCGCCAGCATACCAAAATTCTAAAGCAAAATGCAATCTTGGAATCTGGTAACCTTCTTGAAATAGGCTTTCTACTACTAATACAGGTTTTATTCCCTCTCTTTGCATGATTTCATAGGCGACCAATGAAAAATCAAGGCACGGCCCCATAAAAAACGTATCCCCATCTCCAATAATCTCTAAAGCACTTCTTTGAGCAAATTTTTGTTCAATCTGCTCATTTGTCCACTGAACCCTCTTTACTCTTAAATCTATTTCTGAAACAATTGATTCTGTTATTTCTACAAGTGGATTTCTAGTACATATTCGCATTTTCAATCAGAAGTAAACAGTTTTCTATTGTTTACATTGAAGATTTTTAGCCTCGCCCCACAGTCTATCCAGCCATAGGCATACGCCAAAGACGAGAGAGCATTTACAAAATCTCCTTTTTTTTCAAAAAAAGCCGCATCTTTTATATAGCATTCTACCATCTCAATTATTTCGCGAGCTTCTTTTTCCTTGTCTCGTGCAATATTCTTTTTTATTTCTTCTAAGGCTTGCTGTGAAATCTTAAAATAATCTGCAAGTTTTTCATTTGTTATTTTGTCTTGTTTTTTTAGTTGCATAGGAATAAACAAAAACGCGAGGTTTAAAAAGTTTCTATTCTATACTATTTAAGTAATTTGTCTCTAAAAATCAGAAAAATGAAAAAATATTTGATGTTTATATTTTTGCTTTCATTTTTAAGTTTTGTTAGTGCGGTTCAAGTGGGTTTTGAAAAGAAACCAAAAATTTTACTTATATTTCCAGAAAATGCAACTATAGACATTTCCTATACTCCTTTTGTTATAGAATTTAATTTTATTATCGAAAGTGAAAATAAGATTGATAACTGCAGTTTAATTTTGAATGACAGTATTGTTGCAACAAATTATTACAATAAAAATATAACAAGTGTTATTATGAGGCATGAGATGGGTTTGGGAGAATTCATATGGAAAATTATATGTTTTGATGTTAATGGAAACTCCGCAGTTTCTGAAGAACGGGCATTGGTATTGAATAAAAAAATTGAGATAGTCCATGAAGAAATTACAGAAAAAGAAAAAGGATTCGTAACAACACGTTTTTTTGTTAGTGTTGCTCTTTTAATTTTGATTTTTTTTGTTTTATACGAAATTTTTACAAGTGAAAGCTTCCGACGCTATTTAGAAATACGGAAAAAACATAAATTAAGAGAAAGGTTAAGAAAAAAAATATTAGAACTTGAAAAGCGTAAGTTTTAACTAAGCAAAATGAGGGTATATAATCTTTTGAATTATAAAATTTTGAGTTTGTTTGTTAGATATTAGTGCTGAAATTAAGTATTTGTCTATCCATGCTCTAAATAATCCATCTATAAATGGAACTTTTGCTTTTTTAGAGAACTGTAGAACAAGGTCTTGCATCTCATCTTTTGATAAAATAGTAGGAGTTGGTCTTCTTATATTATAAGTACGAATTATTATATTTTTGTTTTCTCCAGGGCATTCTATCATATTTATAGCAGGATTTTGTATAAAAGGAGTCAATTTACCAAAATTTATACCCGCAATTTCAGCAAATGTTGGCATAGGAGGCGAGATAGGTTTTGAAGGAAGTTCTGGAGGCGGTAGAATTGTAGGAACAGGATGGATTAGTGAAGTCTTAAAAACTTCTGACGAGGCGAGCTCTTTAATCTTTCTGCCTGTTTTTATTCTTTCTTTAATTTTTTCTTTTAATCCAGGAATAGAATTTAGTATAAGTTCTTTTGTAAAAACCTTAAGAATTACTGCTTTGTTAGGTGGCATCTTATGGATATTTATCTTTTTCTAATTTTTATTTTGTCTTAGATTTGTTAAATCGGAATTATCAGATTTGTGGTAATGGTTTTGGTTTTCTTTCTCCTTGCTCTACTTGATAACCGCTTGGCGTATATTCTTCAGAAGGGGCTGGCATTGGTGTTGGAGGATATTGTGGAGCGGGAGCGGCAGGAGCTGGCGTAGGTGTAGGAGCAACTTCTGGTCCGTGCCTTGTTCTTTCTTCTATCATGGTTATAACTCTTGCCATAAGTTTGTTTTGTTCTAAAATAGAGTTTAGTTTATCGAGGAATTCTTTTTCAAATCCCAATTCTGGCTTTTCGGCAATATTTTTAGCTGCTATCTCAAATAGTCTCAACAATTCAGAAATTTGATTTGAAAGATTATCAAATCTTTCAGAAAGGTGAGTAAGTGCTTTTTGTAAAACTACAGAATTTTCTATAAGAAGTTTTACCACCGGATCTTCTTTTGGTTGTTGCGGCGGGGTGGGTGGTGTAACAACAATTTCTTTTTTAATAATTTTTTTTGCTCTGGTTGTTCTTTTTTTAGGAGTAGGGGTTTTAATGTTTACTGTAATATTCGCTGGACTTTTCACACTCTTTTTTGGCATAAATTATAAAAGGAAAGGAGATTTATAAAGTTTTTTAAACAAAATAATACCTAACTTTACTTTTTGTATATATCTTAATGCCTATAATATAAAGTCTTAAGATTTTGATTTTAACCTCTTGTCGCGGGTTTAATAGTTTATACTGAGGGATTTTTGTTATTAAATTAAAATGGGGACGGAGGGAATCGAACCCTCAACTGACGGTTTCCCTAAACTATTATTTATAATTTCGTTCGCTGGAGCCGTCTGTTTTAGCCATTGAACTACGCCCCCTTATTTCTTATTATTATAACGATTGTTTACTGCTTTTAAATATTTTTTATTTTTCTAAATTTTTTATTTCTTCTATTTCTTCAAAAGAAATTGAACAACCTTTAAATTTTGAGGCGTAGAGAAGAGCTTCAAGAATATTGTGGTCTTTTAAATCAACAAGCCCTTTTTTGTATGCAAGATATAGTAGTTCTGAAGAACGAACTATTCTTATGCCTTTTAATAAAGAAAGGTCTTTTTTCATCTCGACTTTGGTATGTAACTTTTGAGAGAAAAGCTGCCTCAAGTTTTCAGGGTTTTCTACTAGCATTCTTGCTGTTCTTTCATCTATTGCAACAATATTATCTATACCATTTTTGCTTAAAAGCAAAGAAAGAGCAAGAGAACTTGTGCCCCCGCCATGCACTATCTTTATAAACTCACCTTTCGTATAATAGGTGTGGTTAAGCAAGTCAAGAAGTTTGTTTTTCTCGCTTATTATCTTTTCTCTTTTAATTAAATCGTAAGGTAATTCAAGAATTCCTTCATCAAGAAGTTTTTTGATCATTAAGGCTTCTAATTCAAATCTTTTTATTGTTAGAGGTTTATCTATTATTTCTTCTTTTACTTTTTCTGTAATTAAGAACTTACCTTTAAAATCTTTTTTAAGTTTTACTAAGATATCGAGTAAGCCATTCATAGCAAAGTTTATTATTGTTCCGGCATCAAAAATTATGGCTTTCATGTGAATAACTCCGTAACATATTTTATTCTCTCTTTTACAGATAGTGTTTTACTTAAGTTTATATCAGATATTCCTGTTTTACCTGCATATTCTGCAAGTTCAAAAATTGTAATACCAAGAAGTTTTGCTGTCCTTTCCATACTTATTCCGTGTTCATAAATTCTTGATGCTTTGTTAATTTTTGCTTTTTCAAAAACTTGTTGTATATGAAATTTCAAGTTTCCGGTAAGTTCTTCTATAAATATTTCTATATTTTTAATGTGTTTTTTTAACATTTCTTCATTATTTTTTTCAAGAGAACTAATTGCTCGCTCTATATTTTGCATTATTTTTTTTAAAAAATATTCCCAATTAGGATATGCTTGATAGTTTGTTCTTTCGATTATTTTACTTAATGAATAAACAATAACTGCTATTGCAATACTGATTTCATCTTGTTGAATAGAAGCGGAATGAATTGTTTGATTGCTTAACTCTTTAAGTTTTATAACTTCTTTCTTTTTAAGAGAGTTTTTTACCTCTTTTAATACACTGAGAAGATGTTCTTTTTCCTCCATAGATCGGTTAATGAAAGAATATTTAAAAGTTTATTGTATTTTTAATTTAGATGGCAGATATATTACTTGATACAAACTTTATACTTACATGTATTAAACAAAAAATTGATTTTTTACAAGAGTTAATTGGAAATAAATTAATTTTACCAAAACAAGTTATTAAAGAATTAAAAAAAATTTCTGAGGATAAAAACAAGAAAAGTGAAGAAAGAGAGCTTGCGAAGACATCACTTGCTTTTTTAGAAAAATTTAAAGATAGATTTAAAGAAATTGAATTGGAAAAAAGATTTGTTGACAGAGGATTAGAATTGTTAGCAGAAAAAGGAAATAAAGAAGGAAGAGAAACAATTATCGCAACACTCGATAAAGAATTGCGAAGAAAGTTAAAAGGGAAGGTTAAGTTTCTAATAATCGTAAAGAGAAAGAAACTTGAGATTATAAATTAATATTCAAAGGTGTTAAAACATCCATACAATTTATTATATAAAAAATTTGATTATATATTTCTAAACAACTTTGCTCCGGGTTTTTGTAGTCATAAAAAAGGAAAATTTATTTTCATTAATTTTGTATATTAAAAATTAAAGTGATACAATTAAATCTCAAAATTCTCTAATTCCTATTAACTCTCAAAAATCGTTTTTATTATAAAAGATTAATTATACAAATAAAATATAAATTCAGAATACTATACTCCGTGATAAAGAAAATTATATAACTTTGTTATTCTTTAATATATTATGTATAATTTTGATTTTGAAAGAAGTTTAAAAAACGCCGAAAAATATTTTTTAAATGCAGAGCATTTGTTAAATGTTACATTTAAACTTGTAAATGAAAAAAGAATTTTGTTAAATGTTGTTGAAAATTTATATAAGAGTTTACTCTATAGTGTAGATTCTATTTTGAAACTTGAATATGAGTTAAGAAGGGTAAGGCTTTATCAAGATAGTAAAAAAAATTTTCAGTTGTTTAAAGATATAGCCTGCAGTTATGGCATTACAAACGAACAATTAAAGACTATAGATGAAATTTTTTTAATAATCAAGAAGTATAAAGAAAGTTCTATGGAATTTGTTCGTGGCGAAAAAGTGGTATTTATGCCCAATGGAAGTCAACCTGTTTACATTGATTTGATTAAAGTAAAAAATTATATAGAAATTGGAAAAAGTATTTTAGAAAGGATTAAAGAAAAAGCGAGAAAGTATGGTGCAAATGTTTAATATTTTAGTTACAAATTTCAATTTGTTCCTGATTTTTTAAAATAATCTCCGGCTTATTTTTGTAGAGTCGAATTTTTCCTTTTACTCTAATTGTTTTCCCAGCATAATATTCGTGAGGGTTTTCTGGAAAATTGACAAGGTCAGAAGAAAAAATAACTGCCGTAAAGCATTGATAAGGGTAGATATTCTCAAAGTTTAAAAAAACAGTATCTGTCTTGCTTTTATAACTGTCTGCAATTTTCCCCTCTACAATTTTTTCTTCCCCTATATAACTTTTTGCATTACAAGCACTTACTATTTCTCCAGTTAATCTAGAGCAAGATGCTTGCGTTAATAGATTATAAGAACTATTCCATTTGCAGCCAACTTTATTTTTTATTGCATAATTTTCTGCTTCTTTTATTTCCTCCAAGTATTTTTCGTAACCGTTTAATCTTGCTACTGCTAATCCTTCTTTTACAAGTTTTATATTAATGTTTTCTCCATCTATAAAGACATATCTTAAGAGTCGATTATACTGGTCTTTATCTTCTTTATCGCTTTCTAAATAAACTTCTTTATCAAGTAAAATCTTTTCAAGTTTTGTTTTTGCTTCATAATAACAAGGGTAACCTTTTTCGTCCGTATCTACACCTAAAAGCCGTATTGTTTGACCCCCACTCACAATTATAGTATCTCCATCAATAACTTTTGTTACAATTTTATTCTCTTCAAGAATATTTTTGGTTGTTAATTTGTCGTATAAAAAGTTTTTATAAAAAAAGAAAGTAACAGTTAGAAATAAAGCTATTATTAAAGCTACGGAAACTTTCTTCATCATTAAATCAAGTCTTAAAGGCTTATATAATTTTCTCAATTTCTATAAGTTTTATTTAGTCATTTATTGTTTGCCTTTTAAGATTTACTTATCTTCTAAAATAATTTTCTTAAACTTCTCTCTATAGAATTGAAAATGTTTGGATCATTAGTAATAAAACAAATTAACAAACTTAATCATATGGAAAAAATAAATAAAAAATAAGAAAGAATTAAAAAATTTTTGATTTTAGTTAAAAAATTATAGCACGCTCCTGTAATATTGACTACTAAAAAGTTAAGAATGTCGCTTTAGAAAAGTATATATATATTTGAAGATTTATAATTTTTTCCCTATTTTTAAAAAAGCGAAAATGGAAAAATTAATTCAAGAGAAAACTAGTGCAGATCATTTATTATATGTAAGCTTAAAATACACAAAAACTACTGATGTCATTCTTAATTTATTGTTTAGATGGAGAAATTTAATAGAAGAAGGGATACTTAAAATATTAGAAAAAGCAAAAAAAGATAAAAAAATAAAGTCAATTCCTTCTGTACCAAAACTAAGAATAGACAAGATTTTTGAGCTTGAAAAAGAAAACGAAGTTATAAAAAAAACACTAGAACTTTATGATTTTTTAAAAAAAGCAGAAACTGCCGAGAAAATTAGAGAAAACGAATTTAGAAAAAATGTTGCATTAAAAGTGATATATAGGGGAAATTGGGAAATAATCAATCTCGACAAACTAAAAGAATTTAATACTATTATTGAAAATTTTGTAAAATACGTTAGAACCCTTAAGCCATAAATCTATCGTCGGCAAGTTTAGGCCGTTGTGAAGAAGAAACATAAAGTTTAAATACTAATTTCTGAATAAATTCTTTATGTCAAAAGTTTACATTATTACTTCTGGAAAAGGCGGAGTCGGAAAAACTACAACTGTGGCTAATCTTGGCGCAGCTTTAAATAAATTTAAAGAAGATGTTGTAATTGTTGATACTAATTTAACAACACCAAATATAGGATTACATTTTGGAGCCCCAATAGTTCCCATAAGTTTAAACCATGTTTTACAAGGAAAAGCAAGCATAGATGAGGCGATTTACGAACACGAATCTGGAACAAAAATTGTGCCGAGCTCTCTTTCTTTAAAAGATTTAAAAAAAGTAAAACTTGACAATCTTTATGACGCCGCAAAACAATTAAAAAAAATGTATAATCATGTAATTTTTGATTCTGCAGCAGGGCTTGGTGAAGAGGTAAAAGCCGCAATGGAATCTTGCGATGAAGTCATAGCTGTTACGAATCCTAATATTCTTTCTGTAACAGATGCTTTAAAAACCATAAAAATGGCAAAAGACATGGGAAAGCCAGTAAGAGGAGTCATTGTTTCGAGAGTTACTGGAGATAAAAATGAGATGAGTCTTGAGAGTATTCATGAAATGCTTGAAGTACCAATTTTAGGAATTGTGCCAGAAGATAAAAATATTATTGCAGCTTTAAACAAAAAAGATGCGATTGTTAACATCAAACCAAGAAGCAAATCTGCAAAGGCGTACCTTGACATTGCAGCGAAACTATTAGGAAAGAAAAAAAGACCTGCGAGTTTCTTTAGGAACTTTTTGAATATATTTGGGCTAATAAAAAATTAAATTTTAGAGTTTTTGAAATAACTTAAATATAACTTCTTAATTTTTTTAGTTTACTTTCATTTATCTTTTAGAAAATTTAATATCTATTTTTAAGTTTTTGGCGATATTTGAAAAAAGAAATTAAATTATTTAAAAAAGAAAAGATTAAATACAATATCGAACTTTAAAAATTATTGGACCCGTAGTCTAGTGGTTAAGACGTCTCCTTCACACGGAGAAGATCCGAGGTTCAATTCCTCGCGGGTCCATTAATGAGAAAGAACTATAAATTCGGTTACATTGTCCTTTGAATCTTGGATATCGCTCTCTAAAATTCTTAATCCGTATATTTCTGAAGCTCTTTTTGAAATTATTGCTGCTCTATCTGCGAGTCCTTTGACCTTTAAAGCTGCCATGGCGGTAGAGTTTTCAAAAACAAGGGCTATATCTTTTTTTGAAAGGTATCTTTGACATTGCCGTGCTACTTCT
>JAWAAV010000007.1:0-11870 GCA_038884935.1 Candidatus Pacearchaeota archaeon | reverse complement strand
AAGAAGGGCTGGGCTACCATATCACCGCCTACAATCGGTCTTATTTCTACTTTATCTTTGCATTTTTCAACAAGTTCGTCCCTTATTTCTTTTGTTTTACAAACAACAGGAACAGCAAAGTTTGAAACAAAATCAATGTGTTTATATTTAACTGAGTAATATTTTTCAGTATTTTTATAGATAATTGGAGCAATTTTTAGGAAATTATTATTTCTTTTCTTTAAAATCTCAGGAAGATATTTAATCTGGATATTACCTAAAAACCCATTAATTTCTGTAGGCCTTAAATTAAAGCCAAGATCATAAAAAGTATATCTTGAATAAAATGCTGAATTAACTTTATGCTTATTCCTTATCCTTATCTGGCTTTCCAAAGATAAATTCCTATCCCAACCGTGCGCTCTTACAAGCCTAAGCATATCAGCAAGTTCTTTATTATCTGTACAAATTGCTCCCCCTTCAATGGTAGACAAATGATGTCCTACGTAGAAAGAAAAAGTACTCGCCAATCCAAAATTTCCAAGCTTTTTCCCTCTATAGATTGTTCCTAAAGATTCACAATTGTCTTCGATTAAAATTATACTTTTTTCTTTGCAGATTCTAGCAATTTCTTCTATATCGTCACAAAATCCCAACAAATTGGTAAGAAACAGCATTTTTATCGGGTATTTTCTAAGTACTTCAGTAAATTTTTTGCTTGAAACATTCAAAGTATCCAATTCAATATCAATAGGAATAGGATTAAATCCAAGTTGAATAAGGGGCATTACATTGGTAGACCAGGTAACTGCTGAAAAACCAATATAATCACCTTTTTTAATTTTTCCAAGGTTTAATAAGGCCTGTATTAAAGCCAAGTTTGCAGAACTTCCGCTATTTACCATCGTGCAATATTTTCTTCCCTGCCATTTAGAAAAATTTTCTTCAAACCTCTCGCATTCTTTCCCAAAACTTAAATAATCTGCTTTTCTAATAAAGCTAATAAGTTTTTTCTTGACTTCTTTTTCTTTATAAAATGTAGATTTAATAAGTTTTATCATTGATATTTACCAATTATACTCAATGGCCTACGAGAAAACAAAGTTATCTTTTAAAAATTTCGGAAACCAAATACCCAATTCCCATAACACCTAATTCCACAGTCTTCATAAAAAGCGTGCCAAAACCAACTAAAGGATCTGAAAACAGTTTTTTGGGATTTAAAAAAAATAATTTATATCTTTCTATAATGCTTGCCTGCTTTCGAAAGTATTCTTGATTTGATTTTGTATTTTTATAACGGGATAGGGTTTTTGCGTAATAGAATTTCTTTTTCAATGCATCAAAAAGAGAAAGTTTTCCTTCCTGATGAATTATGTAGTTCTTTATTCTTATAATTGAATCTTTGCCATATTTTTCTTTTATTTTCTGCGGCAGATCATAGTCTTCTGTTCCTGTCTGGTTCTCATCATATCCCTTAAATTCTTCAAAAATTTTTTTTGGAAAAAATCGCGCCGCCTCAATCCAATCTACTCCCTCGTAAAAACTGCGCTCCACGGCCTTGCACTTTGCCCAAAAACTATCACCAACACTTTTCTCCGGAATTATTATTCCGCCAAGTACTTTATGAACATTATGAACTTTATAACTCTTAACTAGTCGGACACAATCTTCTACGACTTTGTCCGATAACTCCATATCACTATCTATAAATAATAAATATTCTCCTCTTGCTTTTTTTGCTCCAAAATTTCTCTGTGCCGACCTTTCGGGTCCTTTGTTATATAGACTGATTACTGATTTTTGATTATTGATTTTTGATTTTTGAAGGTTTTTTATTATTCCTTTTGTCCTGTCCATCGAACTATTATCTACAACAATTACCTCTATATTTTTATATGTTTGGGAAGTAACGCTTCTCAAACAACCTTCAATAAACTCTTCTGAGTTTTTGGTGGGAATTATAATAGAAACCAACGGATTATTTTTCATTTGATAATTAAATTCCTAAATTCTTTGTAACTTTTATTCCAATTAAAATTTTTTGCCCACAAAACAGCCTCTTTTGATATTTTATTTCTTAAGCTATTATTCTCTATTATTTTAATAATTGCATTTGCAAGCTCTTTTTCCGACGGTTTTTCTGACAAAATCAATCCGGTCTTATTATTTTTTACCGAATCCCTTAATCCTGTTACATTACTAACTATAGAGGGAGTACCGCAAGCAGCCGCTTCCGTTACTACCATTCCCCAACCCTCCTTAACCGAAGGAAGAAGAATGCACCAAGCCTTTTGCATCAATTTAATCTTAATATCAAATTTAGTTTTTTTAAGAAAAAAGTTATTTTTATTTACAAAAATTACATTTTTTGAAAGCTTTAGCTCTTTTGTAATTTTAGTTAATCTTTCTTCATCCGATCCGTTTCCTATAATTGCCAATTTTGCATTTTTATGTTTTTTTATGACATCTTTAAAAGCCCTTATGCATAAATCTACTCTTTTCATTTTAACTAATCTCCCCACATATATAAATAGAGGATATGTCGTTTTTTTCCCACTTGTTTTATATCTTTCATGATCTAATCCCATCGAGAATATGTTTATGTTTTTTTCGTTAATTCCAAATTCTTGTAAATCATTTTCTGTACTGCTCGAATAACATAAAAATTTGGTACTTCTGTAAGTTAGATATTGAAATCCTTCTAAAAGGTAAGCAATATAAGAAATAGGCTTTGGCAATTCAAAAAAGAAAACTTCTTTGGCAAGCTGATTTACGTAAGCAAATCTATTTTTTTTTGGTACATAAAGAGGGGTTTGCCAGCAAAGTGTGTTTATCATATCTATTACTCTATCCGGTTTTTTCCTAAGGCTTTTGTAATACAAAAAAGCTTTAAAATAAACACTTAATCGGTTTCCTTTTCTTATTATCTTTACTCCATCTAGTACTTCCTCTTTTAGGCAATTGGGGAAAGCTCTTGAAAAAAAAGTGACTTTATGACCTTCTTTTACAAGGCGTTTTGCAAATTCAAATGCAATAATCTCGGCCCCTCCAACTTGAGGATTTTTAACATCTTTCCAATTTAAAATAAGAATTTCCATTAAACACTAAATATTTCCTTGTTTGATGAAGCCCAGTCAAATAATTTCCTTATTCCTTCCTCTACCCTTATTTTAGGTTCCCAACCAAAATCTCTTTTCGCTTTTTTTATATTAGAAACATAAATCGGCTGATCCCCCGGCCTCCAGTCAGAAAATTCAGGCTCTATTTTTCTTCTAAAAAGTTTTTCCAAGATTGGTTTAAAATCAAACCATATAGAAATCGTGTTTTCTGTCCCGCCACCAATGTTATAGATTTGTCCTTTTGTTTTTTTAATATTTTTAGCAGCTAAATCATACGCTTTTACCAAATCATCTACATATAAAAGATCTCTTACCTGTTTTCCGTCTCCGTAAATTGTTATCTTCTTACCCTTTAAGAGGGCGATAATAAACCACGCAACCCAACCCTGATCTTCAACACCAAACTGATGCGGACCATAAATACAAGACTGCCTAAAAACTATGGTATTAAGTCCGTATATTCTTGCGTAATCTCTTACATACTGATCGGCTATTCCCTTGCTGCACCCGTAAGGAGAATGAAAATCAAGCCCTCTTTCCTCGGATACACCGTTTGGAAGGTTTTTAAAAAAATATCTTGTTTTTCCTTCTACAATCTTTAAATCCTCTAATCCTCCGTAAACTTTATTTGTGGAACTGTAAATCAAAACCGGGTTATTGCCTGATTTTCTGACTGTCTCCAAAACATTAAATGTACCCAAAGCATTTATTTCAAAGTCCTCTCTGGGGTTTTCGACGGATGTAGTAACCGCAACCTGAGCTGCCAAATGAAGAATTAAGTCTGTTTCTTTTATGAACTTTTTAAGTTTTTTTACGTCATACCTAATATCTCCTTCTACAATATTTAACCCTTTACCTCTAAATTCCTTTTTAAGCCAAGCAATATTTTTCTTGCTCCCTTCCCTTGAGAAATTATCAAAGATAACTACTTTATCATTTTTTTTTAAAAAATAAGCAGCTGAATTTATACCAATAAAACCTGCACCTCCGATAACAAGAACGTTCTTTTTCATAATTATTTTTTCATTTTATCATAATCATAATAATGTAAGATTCTTAATCTATAGAAAACAGCTGCCGTGTCCCAGAGCATCCAGAAAATGGTTTTCCAAAAATTAACAGCGGTTATACTGCTCATACCGCCTTTAAAGTTAAGCTTAACGGGAGTTTCATAAATTTTTTTATAGCCAAGTTTATAAGCAACAGTCAAAACCTCCACATCAAAGGCAAAACGTTTGATAACAATTCTTGAAAATACCTCTTTTGCAACTTTTTTTCTGAAAAATTTCATACCCACTTGCGTATCTTTTACCTTAAATCCAAAAAGAACACGGGTCAATATCCTGTATCCCCAGGAAAGAACTTTTCTTGAAAGAGGATAGCTTACTTTAGATTCTGGGTGAAGTTTACTTCCAATAATTATATCTGCGTTATTCCACTTCATTAAATCCAAAGCGACTGAAATTTCGGAGGGATCCAAATCCATTCCTGCGTCTATAAACCCAACAACATCTCCTTTTGCCCTAAGGATTCCATATTTTACGGCATATCCTTTGCCGTGATTTACCTTATAACCCAGGAGCTTAAGATTTTTGATTTTTGATTTTTGATTTTTGATTTTTGGCCCTGTCTCATCCAAAAAACCATCTTCAACAACAATTATTTCGTAATTATAAGGAAGAGCCGATAAAACCCTATCTAAATTTTTTATATCTTTAACTATTGTTTTTTCTTGTCTGTAGGCAGGAATAACTAGCGAGAGGGTTTTGATCTTCATCGTTAAATAATCACACTTTCGAATTGTTAATGCCGAAGTGTTCCCGCACCTTGCCCCATGAAAAAAGAGTACCATCTGCCATTTTCACTTTGGCCTCTTCGTAAGGAATTCTTCCCTCTTCTTGTGGATTATACAATCCTGTCGGGTAATTTAAAAGTATGGCAGGTTCTTTGGAAACAACCATAAATCCATGCAAAGTATTTCTAGGGATTAAAACTATGTAAGGATCCTCATATGCTTTCATATAAAAAAGGTTCAAAAGTCCTTTCGTAGGTGAACCTTCTCTTTGATCCGCAACTGCGGTAACAATCTCTCCTTGTGCCAATAAAAATCTGTCTTCCTGATAATTCGGATGAATATGCCAAACCTTCTCATCCCTGGCAATGCCTGAGTCTGTCACGGAAAAATATTGCATTGAAAACTCACGGTCTTTATCATAAATGTCTTTCCAATCTTTTCTTAGGGTTTCTACAAGAATTCCTGATTCATCTTGATTTATCTTAAGTGGGAATAAAAGAATATCTTTTATTAATTTTTCCTTGTCTTTATTTTTAAGAGTTATAAATTCCATTAATATTAATCTATTTTATTAAAAATAGATGGCTAATGCAAAAAAAATTAAGCACGAGGGTTATTCATAAAAATAATCGCCTTTTTTATTTCTAAAAAACCTCCATAATTTTTAAAGTAATAATAAAAAAGCCAAATAAAAAGGGCGGTTACGACCAAAAGGGAAATTCCGATAATCTGCAAAAAAGTCTTGTGAAATAAAAATATCAAAGCCATTTGAGAAACCGCAGCTAGAAAAACAGCAGGTGCAATTTTTGTCTTGCCCAAAGACAGAAAAAAATTAACACAGACATTAGTTATGCTAAAAACCGTCAGATAAATTCCAAAAATTCCCAAAAGAGGAGATATTTTAAAATAATCTCTTCCTCCCAAGAACAAATTAATTACAAAATGGGGGAATATAAAATAAAATGTCGTAATTGCAAGTGCCGGAAGAACAACTAGTAAAAGTGCCAAATAAAAAAGTGTATTAAATTTTTTTCCGCTGTTGTGTCTTTTAATAAGAAGCGGAAACATAACCATAGAAATCGGGGCTGTAAAGTAAAATATAACCTTACCGATTAAAGACAGTCCTGCGTAAAAACCTGCTTCTTGGGCACTGAAGAAATGCTTTACAAGTATTATATCTGTCGAAGTAAATGAGGTCATAAAAAAAATCGTAACAGCGGTTGCAAATGCATAAGAAGCTATATCTTTAACCGGTATGACAATATTGTCTCCGTTCCTCCTTGAAAAAATAAACCTCAAAGGCAGAAAACTTACCAAAAAAGACCCTATCAGCATAAACAATATTGCCCAAAGTCCGCTAAAGGCTCTAAATCCCAAAATAATCATAGCTACCCCTGTCAAAAGCTTTATAATTCCACTCAAAGACGAAGTAAATGCCATAAATTTAAACTTTAGAAGACTTTGCAAAAAAGCATTGTTGACAAGCGCAAGGTAAGAAAAAGAAACTATAAGTCCTGAAAGAAATACGTAAAAAATGCTTTCAAGATGTAAAAAATTTTTTATAAAGGGAGATAAAATCAAAAAAATTGTAAAAAGAATAACTGCAAAGATAGTTATTACTTGGTATGATCTAAAGTAAAATTTTGCTCCCCAACTTTCCTTTCCTTTTGTAAAATAATCTGTCGCAAATCGAACTATTATAGGAGAGATGGACTGCGCGGGAATTGATGCTAAAGTTATTATCGATAAGAGGCTTGCAAAGATTGCATAATCGGCATAAGTAAGGCTTCTTGCCAAGAAAAGATTAAGAAGAAAAGCAAAAACGTTGGCAAACATTGAACCAACAAAAATATAAAAGCTTCCGCTTATTAATTCGTGCTGAATAATTTTTTTTCCTAGTATAAGTAATTTTTTCTTCACTTTATGCAATAAAATAACCTCTTAAAAAATAGGATGTTAATATAATTAATAATATTGAAAAACTTATTAATAACAACAGTCTATAGTTATTTCTTTTAACACAAGCAAATATCACAAATACTGGAAAGGCAACCAGAATGTATCTGGGTACAGAAGATAGTGTACCAGAAAACGTCGGGAAAATAATAGCAAGCAAGCTAAACAGTAAATAAGAGAATCTAATTTTCTTCTGAAAAATATCAATATGGAAAAAAAGACAATAAAAGTAGAGATTTCAAGCAAGGCAACAAGGTAACTTTGTGTTAGAGGATTAAGGGTTGTTAAAATTTTTGCATATCTAAAAAATACTTGTGGTAGTAGAATTATCTCTCCTCCACTTCTCTCTGCTCCGAAATTTGGCTGCACATGAATGAACATTAATGGATCGTTATATATCTTCCACAAAAAAAATACGTAACTTAAGAATCCAAAGAGAGAAATAACACTATATGAAATAATATTGTAAATATAGTTTTTGATGCTGTTTATTTTTTTTATTTTTGTTAAATAAAATTCAAAAAGAATTACAATCAGCAAAAGGACTCCTATAATTTTCGTTCCTGAAGCAAAGCCTGCTGTTAAACTTGCTAGTAAAAAATTTTTTCTTCTGACAAAATAAAAAGATGAAAATAAAAATACCAAAAATATTGATTCAGTATAAATTGCTCCCAAAAAAAAGCTGGTTGGGAAAAATAGAAAAAAGACAAGAGTCCATTTTGCAATATCTTTGCCAAAATCTATAGAAACTAACTTATATAAAAATACTAGAGACGTGAATAAACTAATATATACAAGAAATAATGAGCTGACAATATAATCTCCTCCAAAAAAAATACTTAAAAATTTGATCAAAAGCGGAAACATCGGAAAAAATGCCTGCTGGTAAATTTGATAACCATACTGCGCAATACTAAGATAATGGACCCCATCAAAATTAGCCCATGGTATAGGTCCTAAAAATTTTGAATAAAGGGGAATTAGTATGCTCAGTTTTTCTATAAAAAAAAGGAATATTCTCCAAATAAGCAATAGAATGGTAATGAAAATTAATACTCTCTTATTGCTTTCTAATAATTTCTTCATACACTGCTATCGTTTGCGCTGCTGTCTTTTTCCAAGAAAATTTTTTTGCTTGTAAAATTCCTTTTTTTGAAAGTTCTTTTTGTAAATCTATATTTGAAAGAACCTCGTTTATTCCCTTTTTAATACTCGTAACATCATAAGCATCAACATAAAAAGCGGCGCTTCCGGCAACTTCCGGAATGGAACCTTCCCTGCTTGTTATAACAGGACAACCGCAAGACATTGCCTCTAAAATTGGCAAACCAAAACCCTCATAAAGACTCGGCATTATAAAAAAAGTTGCCAAATTGTAAAGCGCTACTAGATTGCTAGATTCAACAAAACCGGGAAGAATAATATTTTTATTATTTTTGATAAGTCTTTGGACTTTCAAAAGATCCTGATTCCAGGGATTTTTTTTGTCAAAATCTGTCGATGTTAATGCTTTACCTACCATTACCAGCGGAATATTTGTTTTTTTAATTGCCTCAATTAATCGTGGCAGGTTTTTATTCCAAGTCACATCCCCTACATAAAGAGCGAACTTTCCCGGCAGTTTATATTTCTCTCTAGCACTTTTTAATCTTAAATCGTTAATCCTTAATTTTTGAAAGTTTTCGCTTGCCGCCAAATAAACCACATGCACTTTCGTATCCAATATACTGGCATATTGGATAATATCTCTTTTGGAAGATTGGGAATCAGTAATAATAGCGTCTGCATTCTTTAAAAGATATTTTTGGATCTGCCATTTTATTTTTCCACGAATGCCAGCAGGAAATTCTTTTAAAAAAACAAGAGGTATTAGATCATGGACGGTAACCACTGTTTTATGTTTTTTGAATAAAGGAAGTGTTATAAAAAAAGGTTCAAAATAAGGATAATGAGCTAAATCAATATCTTTGGACAGTTTTTTATCTCGGGTAAAAAATGTATACTTATTATCAGGAAAGTATCTTAAAAGAGAAACTTTAAGATTTTCCAAATAAAAACCTGTTCCTCTGACTCGGTGCTGAAGAAAATTTCCGCTTTTTAAAGGCGATATATCAATAGCAATATTCATTTTTTATAAATTTTATAAATTGAAATCACTCCATATAAAGAAATAACGTACAAAATAGGTATTAAAATTACAAAATACCTTGAAAATATTTGACCTACACTTAGAAATAGCATGTAAACAACAAACCAAGCCATCAAAATTTCCAGATTTTTATTCTTGGGGATTTTTCCTAGAATATACAGGATTATTGTAATTATTGAGGCTATTGTAATAATCGGCCAAGTAAATGACCACTGCGCATCCTGTATTATGGGTTTATCTCCAAACCATACATGCCATTTATTTAAAAGTAAAAGCGGCCATACGGATAAAGGCAATATCAAATAACTTTTATGATAAAGGTAAACCCATTTTTGTATTCCTAAGAATTTATTTATAGTATATCCAAATGCAAAAACTCTTGCATAACTTAAAAGAAGAATAAATAAAGCTAAGGGAAGCGTTAAGGTTAAATTTATAATTTTCTTTTTATCTTTAACAAAAAATAAAACAATATAATAAGCTACGATTATGGGAAATCCGGTTATAAAAAACTTGGTCGCTATAAAAAATCCCAAAAAAAAATATAAAAAAGACTTTTCATTCGAAATTCCTTTGTTGAAAAATATAAAAATGCACAATAAAAAAAACAATTGGAATATATCCATAAGCGGAGTGTAAATGAGTTGATTTTTGAATATCGGCTCAAAACTTAAAAGAAGAGAAGGAATAATAGATAAAATTTTATTTGCAAATATTTGAAAGGAGAGAATATATAATAAAATTAAAGATAACAGGGCACCAACAAGTATAAATGTGCTGTCATTATTAAATATAATTGTTGATAAGCCGATAATATATTTACCTAAAGGAGGAGCATCGGGAACAACCAGAACTGGATTCTCCCCTTTTATTAGTTTTCCTCCTGCATAGGAAAAAGCTGTTTCATCAGGAATCCAACCGGGTGGATTTTTATTTACATATTGAGAGTCCAAAAAAATTTTTTCAAGACTAGAAAAATTCTGCCAATAATTCATAGATAAATATTTATTCCGTAAATTCCAGATTATGCTGCCTACATTTAAAATTATTACCAAAACCAGCAAAAACTGAAGAAATAGATTAAATCTTTTCGACTTTATAAGCTTTATAACTTTATAAACTTTCAAGTTCTTTTGTGCCACTCCCATGCGGTTTTAACAATTGTTTCAAGATCCGAATATCTAGGAATAAACCCTAATTCTCCTTTAATTCTGGACGAATCGGCTATTAAAACCTCTGCGTCCCCAGGCCTCCTTGGCGCGTTTTTAATTAATAAGTCTCGACCGATTACCTGTTTAATCATCTCTAAAACTTCTTTATTAGAAAACCCCTTGCCTGTACCGACATTGTAAATAAATTCTCCTTTATCTTTTTCCAACTTCTTGAGCGCCAAAACGTGCGCCTCAACAAGATCCAGAACATGGATATAATCTCTTATACATGTTCCGTCCGGAGTATTATAATCTGTGCCGTAAAGATTGAATTCTTTTTCTTCTAAAGCCGCCTTTATTGCCAAGGGTATAATATGACTCTCTGGTTCGTGGTCTTCACCCATTGATCCATCAAAAGTTGCCCCCGCAGCATTAAAATAGCGAAGGCTTACAAAATTTAATCCATAAATTTTGTTATACCAAGAAAGAATTTTCTCAACCATCAGTTTACTCTCCCCATATGGGTTTGTGGGATTTGTAGGATGACTCTCAGGGATGGGAATCTTTACGGGATTTCCGTAAACTCCGGCACTTGAGGAAAAAATAAATTTACCGACGTTATGCTTTACCGCATGCTCTAATATTCTAAGACTACCACCTGTATTTTTGTAGAAATAAAGACCAGGATCACGAGTTGACTCCTCCATTGATATGTAACCGGCGAAGTGGATTACGGCTTCAAATTTTTCCGAGGCAAATAATTTCTCAAGATTATCCCAATCCCAGATATCAGCTCTTACAAACTTTGCCTTTTTATCAATTACTTCCTCGTGTCCTCTCTCAAGACTGTCAACAACAACCACCTCATCTCCTTTTTCCAAAAGACGCTTCACCATAAAGCTTCCAATATATCCCGCTCCTCCTGTTACCAAAATTTTCATAGTCTTAAATACTTAATATATGATACAGGAAATCGAAGTGAAGAGAAAAAAGAAAATAAAAACCCTGGCCATAAGTCCATGAAACCCTTATGTCTTAAATATGTAACAAAGAACCAGTAAATAGGTTTGGTAAATAAGTAGGACAAAGCGAAAAGAAATCTGTAATAAATATTTTTATTTTCTAATTTTTCCTTAATCTGAGAAGAAATTAAATCAGTATATCGGCTCCACTTAAACAAATAATCACCAAAATCCTTATATGGATAATGAAGTAGAGGGTTTTTAAGATATCCAACTTTTCCCTCAACCTCTGCTTGCTCATGCACATCTTTTTGGGGAAGCCTGCCTCTTCCTCTTTTATATAATCTTAATGTATAATCCGGATACTGCCCTCCCTTCATGAGAAATCTCCCCAAAAACCAATTCTTTCTCGGTATCCAATAACCATTTATTTTTGAGTTTTGACTTTTGAGTTTTGACTTGATTTCTTCAGCAAGTTCCTTTGAAACCCGTTCGTCTGCATCAAGTTGCAAAACCCAATCACAAGTTGCCATATCAATAGCCATCTGTTTATTTATATGGAAGATGGGTTTGTTTGTAGTGATCTTGACTCTTGCCCCAAAACTTTTTGCAATTTCAACTGTTTTATCTTTTGAAGAGCCATCAACTACTATTATTTCATTCGCTAATCTATTTACGCTTTCAAGACAATGAGGAAGATTCTTTTCTTCGTTATAAGTTGCCAAAACAACTGATAAGGTTGGCTTCATGTATCAA
>JAWAAV010000006.1:4056-12473 GCA_038884935.1 Candidatus Pacearchaeota archaeon | reverse complement strand
CCTGATTCTCGTTAATTTCAATAATTTTATTAGGAACATTATTCTCATTTCTAGGTTTGTTAAAATATTTTGGCATGTATTCGTCCGATATTTTAGATATTTTCCATCTTAAAGTATTGAGATTTGTATAATCTTTATCTGTTTTAAACTCGACGACCTGACTATCAAAAAACTTCACATTAAAATAAATAAGGGAAATTATTACTACAGCCAAGATAGCAAGAAAAGAACCAGCATTTTTGATTCTATTTTTCAAGAACCAAATAAAAAATCCAGCAAAAACTGAGGAGAAAAAGGATGCCAATAAAAGGAACCTCCAGGGATATTGAAAAAACGCCATAAGTGGAATACTCTCCCAAATAAACTTTGAAATTTCTAGCATTAAGAAGATTGCAGAAATCATCCCTATTGTAGTAAAAACCGCAATTGATGTTTCGCTTCGATATTTATTAATTTCAGCTTTAGATTTTAATAACAACCATATCAATCCTAATAATCCAAGTAACGATATTAATAAGTGTGACTTCCCTATCATAAACGACAACCCGTCAATACAACCGGGCGCCGACCCTCCAAAGCCCCACTGACTTTGCCAAAACTGATTTATACAAACGAAATGATCTCTAAAATCAGCTCCTCCACCAATTTGAGAAAGAATATTTGTATATTTCATTTCAAAAATTGCAGGAATCCAATAAAAAGCAGAAAGTAATAAACCAAGTATAACAGTAAGTAGCATATAGTATATAGAAACAGATTTTTTGTTTATAAAAGAGATGGATGAATAAATTAACACAAAAAATAGTATAAACGGTGTTACCATCATAGCAGTTAAATTGTGAGACAAAATTAAGCCGGCATAGCCCAATGAACCCACTATCACATGCCCCCATTTTTGCTCATTATAAATTTTAATAAGACCATAAAAAATAAGCGGAACAAAAGCATATGCCCAAAATTCCGCAACATCTCCTCTTACATAAATATCTAAAGCATGGAATGGCGCATAGACATAAAAAAGAGCTGAAGTAATTCCTGCTGCTTTTCCAAATAAGATTGATGCCAACATATACATAAAAATCCCCGATATAATAATTCCTAAAGACATCATAATTTTTGTGGATACCAATGCGCCGAAACCTAAAATATTTATCAACCCACCAATATAATATGCGAGAGGAGCATAAAAATTAAAAATTGGATAGCCGTATCCATATCCAAGATCGGAAACCCATCTTACTGGAAATTGCCCATCCAAAAGAGACTTTTTCATCTCAAACACTCTCGCCGTTTGAGTATCATCGTGAATAGGAAAAAATCCAGAATCAAGAAGCGGTCTCACTGCCCAAAAAGAGAAAATGATAACAAAAACAAATGGTAGAATTTTTTTTAGAATATTCATATCTGTAAAATTTTTCTCTTTTTATTTAAAAGCGAAAATAAAATAATTATCAAACTACCGGAGGAAATAACATCGCTTAACAATCTTACTTTTGTCTCAGTAAATTTAGCTACTACCTTATGATTTCCCTCTGATGCTTTAAATCTTAATAATCCATTTTCTTCATAAATAATTGGGGAACTCTTGTCGTTTATCTTTAATACCCATCCGGGAAAATATACGGTATTTATCTGAACAACGCTATCCTGCCTTAAAGTTAAATTAAAATTATATTTATTTCCATCGGCTATCAAACTAGATATCTCTCCCTTTCCAGTGATAATCTCAATTTTTTCTTTAGACATTTGCAAAGGCACCCTTTTAACCCATTTGGGCATATATTCATTTTTTACTGTTGTTGTATCCATATTTGTTGAATAAAATGCATCAGGATAATTTTGAAAAACCTCAGGATATATAAATGATTTTGAAGAAAGTGCTGTAAAGATGAGAATTAAAACAACTACTATTGTTTTCTTTTCCCTTGATGTAATTGAAACAATAAAAGCTCCTAAAAAAGAGACGCAAAACATGGCCAATGATAAAAAACGAAAGGGAAATTGTATAAAAGAAGCGATAGGCAGTAAATGCCAAAAAAATGCACTTAATGAGCCTGCAAAAAAGATTGAGAAAACTCCCACAATAAAGAAAAATACGGTTAGTCGATGTTTCTGTATTGTAGATACTTTCATTATAAAAAGTAAAAAAAATGCCATAAAAACAATGATTGAAGAAATACCAATTAATTCCCAGTCTGCAAAATACTTACTCCAATCTGAAATTGATGTTTGAAAAAATACAGTATATTGAAGATCAAATACTGCAGGAACAGAAAAGAAAGCAGATAACCCAATACCCAATACCAATATACTAGTATACTGGTATATCTTTAGTATTTTATTTTTAGAATCCCAAACCTTAATGCCTACATAAATAATTATTACTGGAAGCGATAAGAGTGCTATAGTATTATGCGATAAAATTAGACTTGCAATACCGATTGCACCCCAAAAAAGACTGTTTCTCTCTATTTGCAAAAAAATAAACGGTACAATCGCCAAAGCAAGTACCTCTCCCACCGACCCCCTCTTGTAAACATCCCATAAATGATATGGAAAATATAGATACAACACAGAACCTATTAAAGATGAAAGATTATCAAACTTTTTTCTAAGCCATAAGAAGCAAAATATGGATGAAAGAACTAAGCTAGCGCCTAATATTATTTTTATTGTATCTACAAAACTTATACCGATAGCATGTATTGGTGTACCGATATACATAAAAAGAGGGTAAAGAAAATTTGAAACAGGATATCCATATCCATTATTAAGACGTGAAAGGTAACGCACCGGAAATTGTCCATCTCTTAATGATTCATAAAAAGCCGAAAATCTAATAACCATCCAGTTTCCGTCATCTGTTTGGAAAAACCCCGAATTTAATAGTGTCAGAACGGAAGGAATTGATAGAATAATAATTGCGATAAATAATATTAGCTTTTTATCTAGTTTCAACAAGGACATAAGCTACTTCCTGTATAGGATACTGTATTATTTTTTCTTTAATTGAAAATACAACAGGCCTTTGGGGATAATAAAAAGTTTTAATTGAGGGTATATCATTTGGTTTTCTTTCCGCACTGGTGACAATCAGCGTGTCTCTATTGTTTTCGTAGTCAGACGGCCATTCAACATTCTTGAATTCATACTTTCCAAATGATTTAACATGACTAAATCCTTCAGAATCATCAGGATAACGCACAGCTTTCGTTTGAAATTCGGATGGAGGATAAGGAAAATAAAAAAGAAGAGATGAATAAATAAATCCTGCAGTGTTGTCAAAAATTATCTTACTGTATTTATGTTCATTTTCTTTTAGATAGAGGGAAAGTGTTTTATCTTCAGATCGCCATGATTTTGCATAAAGCACTGGAAATCTAAAATAATATGAGGTTAGATAAAAAATTATATTAAAAAAAACAATGAAAGATGAGAAAAATATCAAAGCCAATCTTAATCTTCTTTTGATATTTCTTCTTAAATTCCAAAAGTATGTCAAGCCTAGAGCTGAAAAAACCTGAAAAGGTACAACAATAAAATATCCTCTTGTTGCATGCGGGACTTCTTTACTTAATCCTAAAACCAGAAAACAAATTATGGCAAAAATAAGAAAAAAATAATACCTCTTTAGTTTCTCTTTTAATATAAGAATCAAACCGGCTATTATGAGAGGGAACTGGAATAAATAAAATGTTCCTACATTACCAATTCCTTGATTCCCGTGTTTGCTTCCGGTTAAAAAAAAGAAGGCTGTAGAAAATGATGAAACCAAATTTTCAAGGTATTGCCAAAATAACATAATCCATCTATTAAAAAATACTGAAGAAATAATGTTTGGTATATTAATAAGATAACTTCTAAACTCAGTAAAATTTACCTGAATATCAGCGCTTGTTATAAGCGCTCCTCTTGCGGAGTTAAATCCAGATAAAGAAAACAGGGTTAATAGAAATGGTAGAAGTAAAATTCCAAAAAGTAACAAAGTAATTACAGTATATTTTGCAGGAATTTTTCTTAAATTACTACGATAATAATAAATCAGCACCAAAAGTATTAATGGGGAAAGTAGTCTTGTAACATTATATGAATATAAAGAAAGCACAAAGCTAAAAATACATAGAATCATAAACGGCAATATTTTAGATCCATTTAATGACTTTAAAAATGCCCAAATACCAAGCAGGGAAAAAAATAATGCTACATTTACTTCAAAACCCGATCTTGAGAATTGTATATGCCATGGATTAATTGCTAGCAATAAAGACGAGATAGTGGCAATTTTTCTGTTTCCTGAAATTTGTTTTACAATAAAGTAAAAAAAAATAATTGAAAGTGATCCAAAAAAAGCAGAGGGAAATCTCACGGCAAATTCATTGAGACCCAAAATTTTTATTGGAACTACAGCCACATAAATATAGACAGGAAGCTTCCAGTCCCCAAAGGATTTGAAATAAAGAGGCATAAATTTCCCATGTTCATCCCTGCCTGTCTCAAGTATTGAATAAGCATTATATCCAATCGCTGATTCATCCTGATAAAGGCCGTTAGGAATTTCCCCAAGTTTATAAAACCTCAAAAAGAAAGCGAAAAAAAATACAAGAATTAATAATATAACCTGAACTTTCTTATTCATTTTTTACCATGCGGGGTATCAACATTGAAAACCCTATCAATATAATTAAACTTATTATACTAACTTTAAGACCTAATGCGAAGGAGACAGGATCATAGCGGAATTCAACATTATGTTTTCCTGCTGGAACTAGAATAGCTCTAAATGCATAATCAGCTCTATATATTTTTGTTTCTTTACTGTCAATAAATGCTTTCCATGAAGGATAAAATACATCAGAAATAAATAAAAACTGTTTCTTTCTACTCTCTGCATTAAGCAGAATTTTTTTTGGAGTGTAGAAAATAATCTTAACATTATCATTTAGATTTTGATCAATATTTTTCTTATTTGTAATTTTTTCTGCAGGATATTCCTCAAGAAGAATCGTTTTCGAGGGGTTAAGGTTTTCTGAAAAAAATATTTTTTCAAATTCTTTATTGTTATTAAAAACCTTATAATCTGAAGTGAGAAAAACTCTTGGAATTGATTTTAGGTTCTCAAAAATCCGCCAACCGTCAGTTTCATAAATTAATTTAAATCTATTTTTAGGAAATGTGATCTCGGTACTACCATTTTCCACCCTGTCAAGAATATATTTAACCCCAAGTAAATCCAGAATTCTCAATCTATAAATGTTAAGCGATAAATCTTTTTCTCCATACCCTGGTGCAATAACCGCATCTGAACGGGTCTGATTGGTAAATACTTTATGAATCTTGCCATCCTTAGAAGCTTGAATAAGCTCTCCATACCTTTTAGGATAAAGGGGATCATATCCATCCGGAGAAAAAAACTTAAATTGCGTGGCAAAATTCGCATCAATTCCTGCTGACCCATAACCCCAAACTCTATTTATGCCTGTCTTTTTCTTAAGATAATCTGTAACCGGAGTCTGGGGAAAAATTAAGCTTCTTGGAACAAACGAGTTAAACTTTTGAAAAAAATAAAAAAGGTCGAAAATTGTAATAGTGATAAAAATTATGATGAAAAAATTTCTGTTTAATTTGATAAAATTTGCAGATAAAGTAAAGAAAAAAAATACGACTAAAATTAAATTTGAGTAAATAAAATTCTTTAGACTAACTTGAGGATGAATTATTAAAATAAATATCCATAATAAAACAAATAAAAAAGCTACAGAAATAGTTACTCTTAATAACCTATCTTTATTCCGTATAAAATTTTCTATTCCAAAACCTGCCAGAATGCTTAAAGAAAAAGATAACAGGAATATGGCATTATTAGGAGATCCAGTTGAAAAGAATGGAATATTAATTGAATAAAATAATTCTGTAAATAACGATCTAGTCAAAAAAGCAAGTAAAACAATGGAGGCAATTGAAAATATTTTTATATGCTTATTTTCCTTAAAAAATGTTATTGAAAAAACAGTAAAAATAATTGGTATTAAACCGATATACATAGCATTGCCAGGATATGAATCTGACAACGTATAATTTCTTGTTACTGGATTGCCAAAAAAATCAGGGGAAATAAGTAGAATAAGCTGATTAAACTGAATTAAAAGCTTATTTAATAAGAAATTATAATCTTGCGGAGTACGCGCTGAAAGATTTATCAGCTCAAGTGTTGGAAAAAGCTGAAATGAAGCTAATCCAAAAAGAAGCGAATTTAAAAAAAAGAATATAAGTATGAATTTAACTTTTCTAGATATTTTCCATTCCCGCTGAAATATTCTCACTAATGCATAAATAAAAGTAAATGTAATAACAAACCCAAAAATTTGTATATGTCCTGCAAGAAAAGAAAATAGAAGACTCATAACAAAAAGTGCAATATTCCAAGAATTTATCTTTTTTATAATTCGTTCGATAAAATATAGACTTAACGGTAACCACAAAATTACATGTCCGATTGTATTGTATTCAAGAAAGACGCTCATAAAAAGAGAATAAGAAAATATTATCGAGGCAAAGACAGCGCCCAATTTTCCGATTTTAATTTCTCTTGCGAAAAAATAGGTAAAGATTCCGGAAAGAAATGGTTGGAGTAATATCAAAAAACTCCAAGCAGTAATCTGTGATAAAACTAGATAAAAAATTCCGAGAGGATAAAATACTGCTGATTGGGAATTAGCCAGAAGCGGTGACCCTGAAAAATTATAAGTATTCCAAAATGGAATTTCCCCATTTTTTAAAGAATCAATCGAAAATGTTTTCCATGGATATATTTGTCTTAAAGTATCAAAATATTGAGCTTTATCAGGAAAGCTTCCAGGATTATATCCATAATAAGAATATGTTTTCCAAGGAGAATAATTAGTTATTAAATTATCTGCTGGGAAAGGAATAAGACCACTGAAAAAAAATTTATAGAAAAAAATTATTAAAATTAAGAATAAGCTAGTGGATATGCAAAGAAACTCTTTAATTTGCATTAATATTATTTTGTAACCTAACTTTTGCTGAAAATAGCCAAAAAATAAATAAAATAACTAAACCAAAAAAACTTAGCAAATCTGCAAATAGCCTAATCTTACTTTCGCCAAAGCTTACTCTTATTTTATGTTGACCCTTTGGAACCTTAAATTCTATTTCTCCTCTGTAATTTATATCTTGGAATTCAATTTCAGTTGGTTCTCCGTCAATATGGACTCTCCATCCGGGAAAATACTGAGTATGGTCAACTAATGTTACTGCTGATTTCGCATTCACTGTAAATGTATGTAAATTTGATTTTTTGTAAAAATCTTTTATTTCTCCGTCTCCCGAAATGACTTCAACTCTTTGTTTGGGATATGATTTTGCAGGCCCTGCTGACCAAATTACATCCGTTTCTCCAGAATAAGTAGTATTAAGGGGATAATTCCAGTAGTAATTTTCATCAATTTTATCATATCCCTCTTGAGGTTGCCAGAATGGAATACTTAAAAAAATTACCGTAATTATCAAGATTGAATATATCCATTTTTTTTTAAAAAAATCAAAAACCAGAAATTGTGAAGAAGCGAAAGATGCTGAAATCACAACTGCCGTAAGGAATCTCCAAGGAAATTGAAATTGTCGAAGCATTGATATTCTTTCCCAAAGAAAACTAGAAATAGGCAACATAAAAAACAAGGAAGAAAAAAATATAATAAGAGAAAACATAGATACCTTAATTATCAAATTCTTATTTTTTCTCGAAGAAAACAATATAAAAATAGCAACTATGATTGCAAGCGTATGAACTAGCCCTATCTGCACAGGAACATGTCCTATCCATAAGTTTGGAGAATTAACAAAATTAGGGATAAAAAGATAACCCAAATCTGCAAAATGTGAAAGGTACATATTTTTCATAAATAAATCTCCATAAGTATATTTATGTTCTAAAACTGCCGGAATCCAATAAAATGAAGAAAGAAAGAGACCAATAATTAAACTAGAAAATGTCAAAATATAATGATTCCTTCTTTTTGCAAAAAATAAGATGAACAAGATAGAAATTGTAAAGAAGACAAGACTAATGGAATTATGAGAAAGAACTAAAAAAGCAGCCGAAAGAGCTGAAACCAGAAATCCAATTCTAATTTTATTATTTAAAATATAAGTCAATCCAAGCAGAAGAAGAGGCAAGAATGTATAAGTAAATGCTTCACCGAAAGCCCCTCTAGTTGTTACATCTATAATCCTAAAAGTTGCAAATTGATAAAATATACTTACCAAAAAGGCTTTTTTAAAATCCTTAAAAAATTCTTTGGCAAATGCCAAGATAAATATACCAGACAAAACATAACTAAAAAAAAGGGTAATTTTAAATGAAGAAACCAGCCCTACACCTAAAAAGAGAAAGAATG
>JAWAAV010000006.1:0-4046 GCA_038884935.1 Candidatus Pacearchaeota archaeon | reverse complement strand
AGGGAAGAGGATATATAAAATTAAACAAAGGCAATCCATATCCATAATTTAAATCTCCTGCGAAACGAACTGGAAATTGTACGTCTGTTAGCGCCTTGAAATAGGCCGCTATTCTTGCAAGATGAACTAAGCCATCATGAGTATGGATCAATTTATCAGTTTGAAACACATTTATGAAAGGTAAGAATGATAATATAATGATTAGCAAATAGGGAGTTAATGACTTTTTGATTTTAAAAATATTCATGCCAAAAATTAAGGCTGTAATTTATAAAGCCTAGTATATGATTTTCCTTTACCTTTTTTGTATTCCGAGATTAATTTGAGCGGCCAGTATTTTGAAGCTTCTTCAAATTCTCTCTGATTGGAAATTAGTACGTAGACAGGCATTTTTTTTGCCTTTTCCATCAGATCTTTTGGAACTACTGTGGGTACTGGAAATATTCCGCGTTTATCAACATTCTTATTATCACCAAGATATATTTCAACTGAATAGGTAGGTAGCGAGCCGAAAGTACCAAGAGAGGCTATATAAATTTTTCCTTTTTTTGCTTCATCTTCAAGATGAGCTATCGCCTCTTTTATTCCCCCACCTGCTGGCCAATCATTAATATACTGCCCAAGGTCGGCTTCCGGGATAGGTGCTTGCGCAAAATCTGAAACAATATAATAATCAGCTCTAAAAGAAAGAAAAGAAACCAACAATAAAATAATTGCGAATAAATATTTATTCTTGACCCTTACATAAATCTGATAAATGGTAAAGGCTATAAGAGGTAATAAAGAAAGAGTCATAAAAAAAATGAACCTTGGATAAAGAACTCTTCCAAATAAAGCAAGTGCTGTGAAAGGAAGAATAAACCAAAGAAAAAGAAGAATCTTTTCTTTTGTGAACTTTGGAACAAAAAATGATATCCCAATCAGCATAAAAAAGGGCCATGTTATGTATGTGATAAACCAATCTGAAATTCCCTTTATATTTCCGAAGAAAAAAGTGAATGGATGACCTAACCAATCATGAAAAGGATAAACAAAAATTGTATTCTTCTCGCTTATTATATGGAAAAATGGGGAAAGTCTAAGAACGGAGTAATATCCATAAGTGAGAAAAATCGCCAACACTACAAGGCTTAACCATTTAATAAAACGCTTTACTCTCTCTTTTTTGCTCCAATCGAATAAAATCAAAAAAAATGGCGAAAGGTATAGATTGAAAAATCCTGAAGTTTTAGTTAAAACGCCTGCACCAGTTACCATCCCAAGAATAAGTGCTATATCAAGTCTTAGTTTTCTAACCAATAAAATACCCAGATATAAACCCCAGACCGTAAATACGCCTACCAAGCTGTCATAAAGAGCCATACGGTCATAAACAAGAGCAAAAGGATAAATTATATAGACACCAGAAGATATAACCCCGATCCATTTATTTTTAAAAACTTCTCTTCCTAAAAAAAAGAGCCCAACCATACTGAAAAAACCGGCTAATACAGATACTAATCTTCCAGCAAGCAGTGGATCAGGGATGAAGCGCATTAAAACCATATCAAGCCAGACAAATAGAGGTTGCTTGCCATCAGTCAACGAAATGAATCTCCAGTTTGCATCGTAACGGGCTATTTGCGACCAACGCGTATAGATTGCTTCATCCGTAAAAATAGGAAGAGACATTATATTGTAGAGACGAAGAAAAAAATAAGAAAAAATTCCAAAGAAAAAAATAACTATTTCTGTCTTAAATTTTTTGAAATTTTTAATAAGCATTTTCACAAATTAATTTTAGCATTTCTATTTACCATTTATTATATCTCGTATATATCGCGATGTATAAACCGTACCAATCACAACTATTGAAAATATTATCCCAAATGCTATCAGCCAAAATAATATTTGAGGAACAGGATAATTCCAATCCCCTTTTAAAAGAAACGGAATGTATGTTGAGAGTGAGAAAAAAGATATAACAAATACGGGAATTAAAATATATTTTTTTTTGCCAATTAAACTTGCAAAAGAAATTACAGTAAGTAAATACCAAGGCTGATAGTTTGTTCTAATTGTTGCAATAATTACTCCAATAATCATAAGAAAAATAATAATGTTCGCAAAAACTTGAAAAGAAAATTTCTTTTTCATATAAAAATAATACAGAAGATAGATGGGAAATATTAAAATTGTTACAAATTTAATTCCAGCTGATATTATCAGTAAAATCCATGAAAAAATATTTTTTCCATTTATAAAAAGATAAAAAGAAGAAAGAGCAAAGAACATCATCGGAATTTCATTATGAGATGAAACTAATCCTTCAATAATAACTAATGGATTAAATGCAAAAAAAGCCAGACCAAATAAACTATCTTTTGGAGATACTTTATTTAAAATTTTTTCGATGAAATAAGCTGTGCCTAAAAAGCTAACGCTCATTAAAATTTTAAAAAGAAAAAAAGTCGGAAGAAATAAATTTGAGCCGATGAATGAAAGCGGGACTGTCAGAATCAGCCATAAAGGCCCATATGGGTAAATTCTGTGCGTCCAACGCATGAAAGTAAGCATTGGATCATTTGGAAAATCCAATGCCTTATGAAAATAAGGATTTTGCTGATAGTAAGTTATAATCTTCGCGTCAAAAATATAGTTGAATAAATCGTAGGAAAAGGCATTATAAGAAAAAGATAGAATTATAGCCGTTATTATAATCAAAAACCACAATTCCCGTTTTTTTATTCTATTATTTCTAATAAGAATTAGAAATAAGCCATAAAAAACAAATAATAAAAATATCAGAATACTATAAAATATTGTAGACAAAGGTCTATTAAAATACCCAATTTGCTGGAAAAACTTTTGTACTACCTGCCAGAAAGACCATTGGGAAAGTGTAAGATTTAAATCAACCTGGGTAAAAGAATATAAAAAAAGCGCAATGATTGTACTAAGATATAAAGCTTTAATTAAAAATTGGAAATTAAAAATTGAAATTTTAATGCGGGACATTATTCGTAAATTCCTTTAAGAGAATTAAGTTTTATTTTAATCAGATCTAATAGCCCATCTACTGAATCCTTAAGTGGACTTACTCTCCTTGTCTCAACATAAAGCCAATCAACAGGAACTTCTTTTATTTTAAATTTCATTTTTTGGGCAAGGAATAAAAGTTCGACATCAAAACCCGCAGAAACTTTTGATCCTGAAATCTGGTGAAAACCATTATTAATTTTATTTATTTTATTAAAAAGTTTGTTGGCAACTTCACGACGAAATGCTTTAAATCCACACTGGGTATCAGAGATTCCCGAAATCCCAACAATTAAACTTCGGAGAATCATCATTCCTCTTGCCATAACAAGTCTTGTCCAAGGCGCTCCTTTTCTCTTTGAGTTTCTCGAACCTATAACAATATCAAAACCTTTATCAAAATAAGGAAGAATTTTATTTAACTCTTCTATCGGGGTTGCCTGATCCATATCAGTAAAAACAATAATTTTCCCACTTGCCTTAAAAACTCCTTTTGTTACAGCACCTGCCTTGCCTAGATGATTATTTTTAATTAGCTTAAACCGGGGATTATCTTTTATGAACTTTTCTGCGAAATCCGCGCTTCCATCATCTGATCCATCATCAACTATTATTACCTCAAATGAATAATTTTGTTTTGAAAGAAAATGAGCAACTTTATCCAATACGCCTTTTTGAAGATTGGCCATTTCATTATAGGAAGGAATAATTACTGAAAGAAAAGGTCTTTCCATTTTTTTATTATACTACTTAATGTAACTCTTGCAAAAAAAGCTTGTATTTTCGGATAAAATATCCTATAATGCATTGGCTGTGAGCAGAGAAATTGAAGCAAGGGGACATTCAGAAAATCTACCTAAGAAAGAAAGGCTGGGAATTTCTTTTTGTGTTGTTACAATATCAGGAAAACCAGGCTCTGGCAGTACTGTTCTTGCCAAGGGTTTAGCTGAAAAATATGGTGTTAAACTTATTCCAATAGGACAAATGCATAGAGAAGTCATTGAAGAACCAAATGCTCCAATCATCGA
>JAWAAV010000005.1:0-13417 GCA_038884935.1 Candidatus Pacearchaeota archaeon | reverse complement strand
GTTATTTTATGGAACACAAAAGACATTTTAGCAGGAGAATATATTTACGTTTCATCTGTATATGAATCTGTAAGCAAAGTAGAACCCTTTTCATTCTTATTATCCGTAATACCAATTTTAATTTTAGGATTTATTTTCATTGGCCCAGGTTTTTTATTTTCCCAAAATGATTTTAATCTTGTTAGGAGATTTTTGAAGTTTGGTTTTTTACAGATTATGTCTAAAATCTCAATCAATTTAGTCACTTGGAACGGCGAAAAATATATTCGCGAATGTTTGAATTCAATTTTAGGACAAAGTTTTCAAGATTATTTTTTGCTGATTGACTTACTGAAAGTTTGGCAAATTTTTTTTCAAAATTATCTACCACAGAACTGCCATTTTTTGAATTTTCCAAATTAATAAATGTGGACTTTGTTAAATTATACACTCTCTGATTTTCCTGATTTTCAGCGCAAAAATTATAGATCAATTCACAAATATAATAAGCAAAACCGATTTTTTTAAGATCGTTTTTTATGGCACTGAAGCTGTTTATATTCTGAGCCTCAGTTACTATGGGTATTTGAGATCGTGCGCTTTTATAAAGATTAAGAAGCGTAATATTAAGAGGTTCTATATGAGCAGATCTTTTACTGTTTATTTTTCTTACTCCTGGAGCCTTAATTTGAATTTTACCGAATTTTTGCGTAAAAACAGTCAGGATCCTGTCTGATTCACCGATATTTGTTCGTTTTAAGACAATTCCCTCAGTTTTATAATTTCTCATTTGAGATTCACCTTAACTTCTTTATCGGTCAGAAGTTCAAACTTGTTCTTTTGCTTATTATTTACCGCAACTATATATTCATCTCTATTTGTTCCTGGCTGTTTCTGAATAAGAAGAGGTAATAGATCATTGTCAGCTTTCATAGGCAAAGTATATATAAGAGTAAGAGTAGCTGTTCCTTGAGGTCTGACTGTCAAATATCCCTCAAACACGGTTTTCCCTAGCTCTTCATATGTTTTCATCTTAACTTCAGATCCTTTGGAGTCTATAAGTTTACTTCCTCGAGGAACATATATCCTGAACCAATTTCGAAGAACCGCATTCAGACACAGGTTTCCCCTTTCAAGATTACAATCAGAAGGCGGATAAGGATTTTTATAATTAACTGTTACTGTCTTAGTAATTGTTCCATCATTTTTTACCTGGTAATTTTGAGTAACGCTTCTTAAAACAAAAAGGTTTGATTTAGCGCCTCCAAAATTTGCTTCATTTAAATGCAGATAATCTCCGTCAAAATCTTTTATTCTGCCAGCTGCATTCAAAGCTTCAAATCCCCTCTGTGCATCTTTATTATAAACGTAAAACATTACATGTTTTTGGTCAATTTGAGTTATCAAATTTTGAAACAAAGGACCCCAATAGAGCTTGGGTGAAGATTTAAGAGATTTGGTCAGAATAGCAAATAGTAATTCACCAATTATATCTTTTCTTCTTGCTTGAATTGTCTCAAGATCAGAAACTCTCAAATCAAGGCTCAATGGGGTACTTATGGTGCTTTCAAGCTGATATATAACCTGCGGGCAATCACATCTTTTATCTATTTGCGTAGTAAAAGTTATTCCTCCTGCATCGACTCTATCGTCAAGTATTTTTATAGTCGAGACTAAAACATTAGTATCAAGTGCTATTATGCCATCCACATCGACCTTGGCAGAGGCTTTATCATATAAAGAGTTAAATAATTTCATAGATTCTACAAAATCAGGGGATAAATTACTGTCTCTTAAATTAAATACAGGAACACGAGGTAAATAGTTAAGAATAGGCTCAGGCGCCTTGGGTTTATTTCTAATTGTTAAATCAAGATTATAAATATTTTCTGATTTTTCTACATTAATTGCTCCTCTATCTAATCTGAAGATCGAATAAGCTGTTATAAATCCTCCTGTAGGGCGAAGCTCTTTGTCGTTTTGGAATAAAATAAGATACTTCTTGCTATCTGGCTCTCCTAAAAGACTTGGTAATATTTTTATAAGAGGCCTTGCTTCCTCTATGAAGGTCGCTCCTCTATCAATGCCTTTTTGTAGATCTCTAAGATTTTTTTGTATTTTTCCGAGTCCCAAAAAAGACGGGTATCGGTTCGGGCTCACGCCATCAATTTGATTTTTGGCATCTGTTATATATTTGACTACATCATCAATGTGAGGCGTAACCTTCCCCATAGTCTTTACCACTGTCTGAATTCTTTGCTCTGCTGTTCCCTCAACAAAACTATCTTGGCCCTTGAGGCCTAAAACATCTGCATAAGGCTTGACTGATTCAACCAAAATAGTAGCTACCTCTAATCCATCAAATCCTACTTTTACTAAACGGTCTGCGTCGTTATAGTAAAGACCTACAACTGGAATAAACCTTGCATAAGAGAAGGAATCTAAATCTTTTTGAGTCTGCTTAAGATCATTCCTTGCTTTAACAAGTTCCCTTGAGGCAAGCTCAATGTTCTGCTTCTTAACTGCATCTGCTACAATCTGAGCCTGCCGATAGGTAACCCTTGCTGATTTGAGAGTTTTCCAAGCAGGAAGAACAATTGCGAAAGAAAAAATAATTATCAACAAAATGATGGCAACCAAGGAAATTAAACTATTCTTGCTTTTCAAAAATTTAAAGGATCTTCGGGAATTAATTCTATAAGCCCGGGACGGATTTGGGTTCACGTCTTTGGGGTTACTTTTGATAGAAGAAGTTGCGGATTTAGATGGACCTAAATTGATCTTTTCAAATCCTTCCATCCCTATATCTTACCCCTAATTCAGTCCCAGTGTCAAGCTAGAGAGCACCCTTACCGGATAACATTGCCCATGGGGTTTTTAAGATAATCCAAAAATCATAAAGAATTGATCTTTTTCTAACATAAGTCGCATCCATCTCTATTCTTTTATCAAAGTTTATCTCACTTCTCCCTGAAACCTGCCAGAATCCAGTTATCCCAGGCTTTACTGAAAGCACAATTTTAACTGAGTCTATTGTATGAGGATACTTTTTTTGCTGTTCTTTAAGCTCATCCGGATAATATGCGCGCGGTCCCACCAAGCTCATTTCTCCTTTTAATATGTTAAAAAATTGCGGCACTTCATCAAGAGAGTATTTTCTAATTATTTTTCCCACCCTTGTAATTCTAGGATCATCCTTAAGCTTATAACTACCATGCTTATAATCCCTATAAAGTCTTGAGAATTTAGGATTTTTACGAAGGAGCTCATGTGCATTTTCAACCATTGAGCGGAATTTATACATTTTGAAAGTTTTTCCGTTTTTGCCAACTCGTTTGGGAGTATCTGCCAGAATTGGACCTTTTGAATCTATTTTAATAGCAATAGCAACTAACAAAATTATCGGAAGAAAGAATATAATCAAGATAATAGCAAGAACAATATCAATAAATCTCTTTGCAACCTCATAAAATATACTTTTTTTAATTTCTATATAAGGCATAATCTAGGTTAAGTGTTCGTTAGGGGTACCTGCTAAGCTTTCGACTAGTTTTTTAATTTTCGGTACAGAATCCTTACTGCAAATAAGTAAAACATCGTCAGTATTTATAATTATCATTTTTTCAAGATCAATTCCAACCGTAAGTTGATCTGTGTAGTTGAATACCAAATTATCAATTGAATCATTAATCAGTACTTTCCCTCGGGTAACATTCTCATCTGTCTTAATTTCTAAAGCTTCTTTCAATGCCTCCCAAGCTCCAATATCACTCCAGCCTAAATCCGCCGCAATTACCGAAATGTGTTTCGGATCTACTCTTTCAAGTATTGCATTGTCAAAACTAATTTTTTCAAACTTGGGATAAATCTTATCAAGTACGGAATTATAATTATTCTTTCCGACTGCAGTTTGAATATCCATCAATCCTTTATAAATTTCAGGAGTGAATTTCTTGTACTGAGAAAGGAGAAAACGCGGTGTTGTTACAAAATATCCAGGATTCCATGCAAAGTTTTTATCTTTTAAAAATTCTTGAGCATCTGAAAGAGTTGGTCTATAAATAATTCTTTTAAATCTATAGACTTTTGTCCCTCTTATTTCTTCAAATTTCTCTCCAAATTCAATCCAACCTAAGTTTTGATTGGCAAATCTGGCTCTTTGCCCTATTAAAATTAATGAACTTTTACCTTTTGAGATAAGCCTCTCTGCCATGTTTAAAACCTCCCTAAATCTTCTTTCTTTTTTGACAAAATGATCACTCCAGATAATTGCAACTGGGGTATCTGGATGCTCTTTCCCTATTAAAGCCATTGCAAGACCAACTGCCGGACCTACATCCCGCATTTCAGGCTCGAAAATAAAATTTTCTTGCGGAATCTTGGTAATATGAGAACGGACGATTTCTTCATACCTTTTACCGGTTGAGATATAAATATTTTCAAGTTTAAAATCTGGGAGAAGGCGATCGACTGCAAGCTGAAGCGTGGATTTCTCTCCGATTATTTTTTCAAACTGCTTGGGCGTATTTTGACGCGAAAGTGGCCAAAGTCTCGTACCAACACCGCCTGCAAAAATTATGATCTTCATAATATTTCAAGTTCCTTTTTTAGTTTTTTTTTAAAATTTGAAATGCTAAATCTTTGAGCCTGTTTTCTGCAGTTTTTTGAATTAAATTTTCTTTTCATAAATTCATTTACAGCTTTTATAAGAGCAGTTTCTTCTTGGGGCTCAAAAAAAATACCAGTCTTATTTTCAGCAATTGTTTCAAGAGAACCTCCTTCACCATAAGCAATAACTGGTTTACCAAAACTCTGTGCTTCAAGTATTGTTAAGCCAAAGTCTTCCTTCCCCGGAAAAATAAAAGCAAGGCACTTTTTATAATACTCCACTAATTCTTCGTCAGTCAAGTAACCTAAGAATTCAATATTTGAATTAGCTATTTTTTTAAGTTTTCTTTTTTCCGATCCTTCTCCTATTATCTTTAAAGGGTAACCTAATTTATTGAATGCATTTATCGCAATATCAATTCTCTTGTAAGGAACAAGACGGGAAACAATTAAAAAGAAGCTTTCAATCGAAGGACTACGAACTACTGCTATTTCATTTTGACGTGAACTGTAGTTTTTAGGCAGTAAACTGACTGGAGGATAAATTACCTCCGAATCTCTGGCATAATATCTTTTAATCCTCCTTTTTACCTCTTCTGAAATTGCGATAAATTTATCTGGTCTTTGAGACGCAATTTTATCCCACATTCTAAGATAAAAAACTGCAGGCTTTGAGATGAATCTCAACAGCGGGTTTTTAAAATATTCCTCATATCCACTCCATAAATATCTTGTAGGTGTTAAACAATAACAGATATGCAGTGTGCTGGGTTTTGTGATAATTCCTTTGGCTGCTTCACTTGTAACAGATATAACTAAATCATATTCATCAAAAGAAAAACTTTCAAAGGCAAGAGGCATAAGCAGTGCATATAGCTCATGATTCGATTTTGCAAAAGGAAGTTTTTGTAAAAAGGATGTTTTAATATCGAAAACTCTTGCCCAAGAAGTCTTTTTCTCATCATAAACTGAAGTATAAAGAGGTGCATCGGGAAAAATCTGGTGAAGTGCCAAAAGCAGTCTCTCTGCCCCTCCCCACTTATTCACTCGATCATAAACAATCGCCACTTTCATAGAAGGATTATAGCACTAAATTTGAGAATTATAGATTTTGAGGGTTTGCTCGGCCATTTTGCGCCATGAAAATTCTTGGCTTCTTTTAAATCCAGTCTCCACTATTTTTCTATCAAAATCTCCTTCGTAAGCTTTCTTCATTTTCTCTTTCAAGTCATTTACATCGTATGGATCAAAATATACCGCGCTATCTTTACATATTTCTTTAAGAGCTGGAATATCAGAACATAACACCAAACACTTATTTCTCATTGCTTCAAGCGCAGGAAGACCAAATCCTTCCATAAAAGACGGTATAATTTGAGCGACTGCATTTTTATATAAAATATTTAGCTCCTCATCTGAAACTTCTCCTAAAAACTTTACATTAATGAACAAATCCATATCCTTAACTATTTTTTTTAGTTTTTTATAAAAATAATCTTCTTTTCCGACAAAAACAAGAAAAGCTTTTGGATAATATTTTGATAAAATCGAAAATGCTTCTAAAAGTGTATCCGCATTTTTATGAGGATAAACATTGCCAACGAACAAGAAATAGCGATTAGCGTTTAGTTCATAGCGTTTAATTATTTCCGAACTATCCGCAAGACCCTTTTCTTTAAACGCTGATTCTACTCCTTCATATATAACCTCCACTCTTTTCTCCGGAACTTTTAAATGATCCACAATTTCATCTTTAGTCGCATTTGAAACAGCTATTATCTTCTTAGCATTTTGCGAAGCCCTTAAAACAATATATTTGTAACCTAAGTATTTAAGAGCATAAAAGGGCCAAGGCAAAGTCGATGCTCTTCCTGTTGGAAAATGAAGCTGAATTAAATCGTGAATTGTTATAACAAAAGGTTTTTTGTAATAAATTGGCGCTGAAAAGTACGGAAAATGCATAAGATCTAGATTTTCTCGATTAAGAATTTCCGGAAATATAACTTGCTCTTTTATCGAATGCCAAGGAATGTTGGCTCTAGTAATTTTAAATTTTTGATTTTTGATTTTTGATTTAACTTGACCGTAATCCTGATTTCTTACGAATAGAACATATTCATTTTTTTGATCTATTTTTTGAATTTGATCGATCAGGTTGCGAGTATATCTTCCAACTCCGGTTTGATTCCAGAGACGACAATCAATTCCAATTTTCATCTTTGAATAGCTGAAAGAGCAAATTTACGCTTAATCTCAATTATCAAAAATATAAAAACATTGAGTAGTTTTGGATATTTATCCTCAAAATGTTTTTTGTAAAATATTCTCATTGCATTAAAACGAGCATTTGTTGCAATTATTTTTGTTTGTAAGTCAGCTGTAGAAATTCTCTTGGAATGTTTTTTAATTCCGCCTGATATTCCTTTATGGTGAAGAACTGCTACTTGAGGTGTAAAATAGATTTTCCACTTTTTTTCTTTAAGCTTATAACAAAAATCTAAGTCTTCTCCATAAAAAAAATAATCTTCGTCCCACCAATTAACCTGATCCCCCGCATTTCTTCTGACCATCATAAATGCCCCTACAACTGCATCTACCTCATGCTCAGTTTTTAAGTCAAGCCAACCCATGGTATATCCTGAAAATATTTTGCTTCTTGGGAAAAATTTACTGAGCCCTGTAAAATGACAAAAGGAATTCCAAGGCGTTGGAAATCCCCGATGGGCTCCTTCATCAAGCCTTCCAGACGGAAGCTTAACAAAACAAGTCGAAGCGCCTGCATCTTTATGTTTTTTCATAAAAGATACCATATAAGATAATGTATCTTTTTCAACTTCTGTATCCGGGTTTAAAAATAACAGAAGCTCCCCTCTGGATTTTTTAACTCCTATATTGTTTGCTTTAGAAAAACCCAGGTTATACTCATTTTTTATGATAAAAACATCTGGAAAAGTCTTTTTTATTTCATCTATTGTCCCATCTGATGACGCATTATCAACTATAATAATTTCATATTTTTCACTTGAAAGATCGGATTTTTTTATAGAAATAAGACATCTTTTAAGAAATTCTTTTGTATTATAAGAAACGATAATTATTGAAAGTTCTATCATAAACCGGCTTTTTTATAAATATTTTCTAATCTCTTTGTAATTATTTTCCAATCAAACCTTTCTTCTATCAATTTTCTTGCATTTAAGGAAATCTTAGAATAGAATTCTCTGTCTTTAAGTAGGTCGATAACCTTATCAGCTATCTTTTTCTCATCATCTGATACGATAATTTCTTTATTATCAATTGCTCCCAATGGGTGAGCTCCCAGAGCTGTAGTTATGACCGGTACTCCTGATGCCATCGCTTCAAGAATTTTGTAGCTTGATCCTCCTCCCACTTTGATGGGGGCAAGAAGCAAATCTGCTTTCTGAAAAATTAAGCTTGTTTCATCAGGCGCATTTTCATCAAAAATAACATCTTCCTCACCCAATCTTTTAATTTTTTCAGGAATATTTTTTCCCACAATCCATAATTTTATTTTAAAGTTTTCACTTTTAGCCTTTAACTTAATGCTGGGCCATATCTTAAACAATATCCAATATGCCGCAGTTTTATTTTGCAACCATTTAAAATCACCAATGAAAAGGATTGTTTTTTCCTTTTTTTGAAACCTGGAATTTAAATCTTGAAATTTAAAATTTATAAGATCAACCCCATTGGGCACAACAGCCACATTTTTATTTTTGCTTTGCATAATTTTCTTCTCCTCTTCTGAAACTGCTATCAGGAAATTTGCTTTTTTCCAAAAATTTTCTTCTTGGGTTTTAAGCTTTAAAATATCTATATTCAAAAGGGGCCGAAGCCAAAAAGGTGAAAAATCTACATATCTTTTGTAAACTATATATTCAATGTTGTGCTCTGCCATGATAATAGGAACCGTGGTATCGGGAATATTCTGCATAATATAAGAAGTTTCAGCATGAATTAGATCAAATTTTTCATTTTTAATCAAGTTTGAGATTTGGAATTTAAGATCTTTATTAGCATGACCCGTAATAAGAAACGAGGATAAAGAAAAACTTGTTTTCAAAATATTTCCCAAGCTCCATTGCTTCTTCCTCCCAACAGCAATTACCCTTTCGCAAATTTTTTCAACTTCTCTTATATCTTCTTCAGTTTGATAGTCTCTTTTCTCGCAAACCAAGGTAACTTTGTATTCTGGACTTAAGTTTTTAATAAGATTATATAAACGAATGTGCCCGCCGGAAAAAAGAGGGTAAGGCAAAAAAGATGAAACCATCAAAATTTTCATGGTTTTTGATGAAGATCAACTAAAATATAATCTTTAGAATAAGAAATAATTTTATAGGTCTTTCCAATATCATGACTGGTAGGATTTGGAATCACCACATAATCTGCTCCCATTTTTATCATTATTTTTAAATCCTTTTCAAAGCTTGCCCAGCCCTGACGATTAATTTGATATAAAAACGATGTATCTCCATTATAAGGCGCGATAACTTTTGCGTCTTTAGGAATTAGATTGCTTACTGCCCTACCTGCCCGGACAATTGCAGGATTGTTTATGTTATAGTAGGCTCGAATATCTTGCCAAGAAAAAGCGAGCATAAATAGAGTGCATATGGTAAATAAAGAAATACCCATTATTCTTCTTAAAAATGTAGAATTTAATCTCAATAAAAACTCAGCGCCTAAGGCTAAAAAAATAACTAAACTCGGAACAACGGGAATTTGATAGTAATCATGATGAACATTTCCTCCGGCAATTACAAAAATATAAAACAGAGAGGAGACAACAAATGATATAAAAAAAAGATAATTTTTAATCTTGATTTTCTGAATCAAACCTAATATAAAAAGAGGGAGGCCCCATCCTCCTAATATCAAAATTGCTATCCGCTTCTCAAAAATCCAAGAAAAGAATGCGCCTTTGAAGCGTACATTGTTCATATTAAACAGCCAATCGCTTCTTGGAATTCCTTCGGGATGCTGAAGTATCCAAATTCTCCATAAAATAAGAGGAAAAACTGAAACAATTAGGAAAAACCATAGTCTCCATTTTTTGAAAAGACCTAACCCGAATTTATTAAAAGAAAGAGTTATTAGAGGTAAAGTAAAAAAAAGAGTAAAAGGCTTCAGGAGAAATGCTGTAGCAATAAAAATAAGTGAAATGGCAAATCTAAAATCAATAATTGTCAATTCTTTCCGATCAAGCCATAAATCAAAAAAATAAATTCCCCCAAGGAGAGTCATAAGCATCATTGCATCAGGCAAAACCGTTCTTCCATAATAAATGTTATAGGGAAGAAACGTGAAAAAAAACAGTGAAAGAATTCCAGCCAGTTTACTTTGATATTTTTTTACCATCAAGTAGAGGAAAAAACCAGCAAGAAGAGATGAAAAAATCGAAACAATCCTTCCCCATTGCTCAATACTAAATAGTCCAAAAATCTTAAAAAGACCGGCTTGTGCCACATTATAAACAGGGAACTCTACGAAACGGTATCCCATCGGATTATCATAAAAATTCGAGGGTACATTGGAAAGATCATCAAATCTAGGATATAAAACATTGAAACCGTATTTAATGAAATTTCTAGAAACCGAAGATGTATCTGCCTGACGCCAGCTGTGCCAATCAGCTATAGGATTGTTAAATTTATAAAGTCTTAAAACAAAACCTATTACTAAAATAGAAATCAATAAAAAAAGCTCTTTTTTTTTCATTAAATATTTAAGGGAGTAATTTCACCATGCATATTTCTAATCCACTCAACTAAAGTTCCGTCTTCGTTAAACTTAAACACCCTACCTCCTGACTCATTCATTATAGCAAAGGCTTCATCAACTGATTGAACTATATTAACTTTCAATATTTTATTTGGGAAAAGAAGCCAAATGGCATCTTCAAGTCCTACTGGAAAAATCCAAGCTTCTCCCTCTCTGATAGGAACATCAACAAAATATAAAGTTGATGCATCGGAAACGCCATAATGCACATAAGCATGCTCTAAAGAAGAAAGAAAGCTTTTAGACTTCTCTCCAGCTCTTTGCCAATCAGTTTGAATTTTTTGGAACTGAAAAAGCTGAATTGATAAGAAAAATATTACAATTAAAGTAAAAACAGAAATTGCAATATATCTATCTTTGGCATGAAGAATTTTAAAAAACTTTATAACTAGGAACGAAAGGAAAAGAGATGTGCCAAAAGAAGCAAGATAACTATATCTTGGAGTTATATTCCCTAAGCCCAAAAACGGGAGAAGTGCTATAGCAAAGAACAAGAAAGAAAAAACTACTAGCCTCTTTTCATTTTCCTCAATTTTTTTTGAGGTAATTTTATAAAACCAGAACAACACTAAAAGCAAGAAAGCCAAAAATAAGAAAGCAACAGGAATATTTGCTTTAAAAAGAGATCTTATATTCCCATATAAGCCTAAAGAAAGAGAACCTGAAAAAATAAGCAAAGCATAACCTATTAGATTTCCTAGAACATTAAAAGGTAATTTTAACAGATTATAACTATAGTCTCCGCTTAACCAATGGCTCTGGGCAAAAAATCTCATGAAAATATATGGAATAATTGGGAAAAGCAATAGATAATAGTAAATTTTTCTAAACAAAGATTTTAATAATACTTTTTCATTAAAAGAAATATCATAAAGTATGATAAGCAAAGGCGCTACGATACCAAGTTCGTGGAAAAACAAGCTAAGCATTATTGCAATAATCGACCCGATGAAAAAGTATAGTTTTTTACTCTCTTTCCATAATATAAATAAGAGTAATGAAAATAAAATAAATGTAACATTAAACAGATGTCCTGTAGCTGCTACCCAAAATATTGCTTCTGTATACCCTGTTATAAAAGTAAATATAGCAGTAGAGATTATAGGCAAATGGTAATTTTTGAATGTTTTTCTTGAAATTATAAAAAATAAAACTATATTAACAAGATGAAGAAAGATTGACATAAAATGATAAACTGTTTGATTTAACCAAAATAAATTTTGCATTAGATAGAAATAAAGCTTGGTTCCGGGACGATAAAAAAATCCATTCGCTTTTGTGAAATATTCAATAATAATATTAAAAGGATTGCAATTTAAACAATTTAATGCCCAGCGAAGCCAAGTAAAATCGTCTCCAACGAAATAATAATTTATTATTCCAGAATATAATACTAGTCCTAAAATAATGAGGTAAACTATGAATGCAAAAGGAGAAAGTAATATTTTTTTAATTTCTTCAATTAATTCTATTTTTTCCTTTTTATAAAAAACGAGACCTCCTATTATAAACCCCATAAGAAGCCAATAGGAAAAAGCAATTTTTGAGGCTTCAAAAACATCTATAAAAAAGGCATTTAAAAAAAGTCCGATTGAGCCTGCGATAAAGCCTAAAATAAGACTTTTTATAGGAACAGAATCGATTTGAGGAAAGATTTTCTTAATGTAAATTAGAGCAATTAAAATTATCAAAAGGAATGAGAAAAAGCCTAAAATACCTGACTCGCCAAGTATTCTTAAGTAATCATTATCAACAGCAAGGCTTACAGATCCATATCCACTACCTAAAAAAATATTTCTTTTAAATGCAAGAAGCGTATTAGGCCACTCTCCTTGAGTCCTGGTAGTAAAAGAAATATCATAAGCTTTTGCACTTTTTATAACAAAATCTCCGAATATTGCCCTGATTTCACCGCCTTTAGTTTCTTTTTCATCAGCTTTTTCAAAAAAATAAAGGTGTGTGGTCTTAACGACAGGAGAAAGCGAAAGATTGATATAGCTTGAACCTTGAGGCAAGCTTTCACCATTGGGTTTGTTTGATTCTACTATTAATTGTGCCTGGGGAGGAATCTTTTCAAATGGAAATATTGCAGATGATGTAGTATTTTTTTTATCGTTTTCTGAAATTGGCTGGACAAGAACAATTCTATCCTTAAAATACGAGGACGAAACCTCTTTAGCATGACCGACAGCCTGACCCGTTTTTGTATCAACCAGAACATTAACATTGCCAACAGTGCTCGTAAAACGGGATAAAAGGCTTGGAGCCGCAATTATAAATAAAAACAAGATTGCCCCGATAGAAACTATCGCCCATTTTTTCTTTTGCATAATAATTACAACTAATAGTGCTATCAAAAGTACGGTAAATGATATACGGGAAACAGTCATAAACATCGAAATAAATCCCAAGAATACCGCGGTTGAAAAAAATATTCGAAGGAGGAAATTTTTAAATCCGAAAATAGCACTTACTAAAATCGGGATAACGAGAACGAGATATGCCGCAAGATCATAATGCCCTGCAAATGTAGATGGAACACGACCAAGCGCTGAAATTCTAAGAGGTATCCCTTTGGCAAATTCTTCATTTCCGGTTAAAAAGGCAGGAAAACCCAAAAATTTTTGACCGAATCCATATAGCGAAACAAGAATAATTATAATCCCTAAAAGTATAGGAATGAATTGTAAAAATTTTTTATCTTTTATAGCTGAAAAGCCAACAAAAAATAAAAACATATACTCAATTCTTCGAAGGAAGCTTAAAATCGCCACGTTTGAAAAAACGTTAGAAAGCATGGGAAAAAGAATAAGCACTCCATGAAACGTTGATATTCCTCCAATTATCCAAAAAAAGAGTATGGGTATTGTAAGTGGAGTTTTAAAGGAAATTTTATTTTTTAAAAGCAACATGAACCAAATAAAGAATGTAATTAAAACCAAAAAATCTTCAAGACGAACATATGCCCAAGTATTTCTTATATCAATTAAAGGAAGCTTTGGATAAAGAGGTATGAAGACAAGCA
>JAWAAV010000004.1:0-13455 GCA_038884935.1 Candidatus Pacearchaeota archaeon | reverse complement strand
CAGGAGAATCAATATTCAGTAATACAACAGAAGCCATTAATCTTTATGGTAAATCAAGGTTCGGAGAAATGGTAGATGGAAAAGTGAAATATTCTCTTGCAGAAGCTTTATTTTTACAAGAACAAGGTAAACTTGACATCTATGAAAAAAACAAAAAAGTGAGCCAAAAAAAATTTCTTGAAAAACTAAAAAAACTTGACCCAAAAATAGAAACAAAATATATTGTATTTGAGGATTTAAGGAAAAGAGGATATATTGTAAAAACAGCATTAAAGTTTGGTGCGGAGTTTAGAGTTTATGAAAAAGGGAAGTTTCCTGGCGAAGAGCATGCTCGTTGGATTTTATATCCAGTAAAAGAAACAGATATTTTAACTTGGCATGATTTTTCTGCAAAAAATCGTGTTGCCCATAGTACAAGAAAAAAACTATTAATAGCAGTAGTAGACGAAGAAAATGATGTAACATATTATGAAGTAGCTTGGATAAGACCTTGATATCTTATTATAAATTAGTAAAAAGAAAACAAAGAGTATTATTCTCTTAATCCAATTCTATTAATTGTTTACTTATATTAATAAAGAAAAAAACCTCTCATAAATTTTTGTTTTAATTAATATATTTCAGTATTAATTCTTTAAGTATGCTTATAATGTGACAATTATTTACAGTTAAGTTTAAAACTTTAAAATTCTAATTATTCTAATGAACCCTTTACCTCAAAATCAGAATCCTATTGATAGAGCAGCAGAAATAAAACATAAAATACTTACTTTCCTAGAAAAAAATGGCCCTTCATTACCAATTCCAATAGCAAGAGAAGTTGGAATAAATTCCTTATTTTCTTCTGCATTCCTTTCAGAATTACTGGATGAAGGAAAAATAAAAATTAGCAAATTAAAAGTTGGAGGCTCTCCATTATATTTTCTTCCAAATCAAGAACAAATGCTCGAAAATTTTATTCGTTATTTGCAACCAAAAGAAAGAGAGGCGCTTGCGATATTAAAAGAAAAAAAAGTTCTAAAAGACCTTGATTTAGATCCATCAATACGTGTTGCATTAAGAAACATAAAAGATTTTGCTTTTTCATTAATAATAGAAGCTAATAATGAAAAAATTTTGTTTTGGCGTTATTTAACAGTAAACGAAAGCGAAGCAAAAAAGATTATTGAACAATTTTTTCCAATAAATATATTTGAAAAATTAACTCCAACCAAAATTCAACAAAATCCTCAAGAGATTACTCAACAAATACTTAATATAATCCCAAAAGAAAAGAAAAAAACAGAAAAAGCAGAATTTAAAGAAAAAAAAGAAATAAAACAAACAGACTTCTCTCAAAAAATTGAGAAGAATATCATTCAATCTGGATTAGAAATTTTAGAAAGAATAGAAGCTAAAAAGAAAGATTATGTTGCTAAAGTATTAATAAATTCTCAAATCGGAAAAATACCTTATTTATGTATGGCAAAAGACAAAAAAAAGATTACCGAGAATGATTTTGCAATTGCTATACAAAAAGCACAAAATATGAAGCTTCCGGTTTTGTTTATCTCTCAAGGAACTCTGTCAGAAAAAGCCAAATCCTACTTAAAAACGTGGGAAGGTATGATAAAATTTACTTCCATAACATAAAAGTACAAAAACATATCAAATAAACCTCAAGTTACGAATGCGTCGCCCTTAAATTCTCGCTTTATACTCTATAAATCTCTAAATACCAAGTTTCTTCGCTAATTTATATATAGATGTTAATAATTAATTTACACTATTATGCCTAAAATACGAAGTAATTTTATAAAAATCATTAAGTTATTTTATCCTTGATTTTGTTAATGCTTTAAAAAGAAATTCGCTTCAGAAAACCAAGCAAATAATTACAACAACAACCTTTAAAAATCTTAAATACAAAGATAAAATAAGCAATTTTGACAATTAAAATGGGTCGCATTAAATCTGCATTAATTAAAAGAACGTCGGAACAGTTACTCGCAGATATGTCAGAATCTTTTACAACAGATTTCGAAAAAAACAAAAGAATACTTAGTAATGTTATGCCAAGTAAAAGAATAAGAAACATGGTAGCAGGTTACATAACAAGGATCAAGAAATCATACTCTAAACAAATAAAAACAAGTTTAGAGGAAAAGTAAATATACAAGAAAACGGAGGTAAAAATGGCAGAAGAAAAATCAAAAAAAGAAGAAAAAGACGAAAATGTGGTATACATTAGCAACAAACCTTTTATGAACTACGTTACAGGTGTAGTGATGCAGTTTACAACAAAAAACTCAAAAGAAGTTACAATAAAAGCAAGAGGAAAATTTATCAGTAGAGCAGTAGACGTAGCAGAAGTTGTAAAAAGAAAGTTCTTAAAAGAGCAAAACTTGAAAACAAAGGACATAAAAATCGATTCTGAAGAATTCACAAACAAAGAGGGAAAGAAAGTTAATGTATCAACAATAGAAATAACGCTTGCGAAATAAGCTTAATGAAATTTTGATTTTATTTTTCTTTTTTATTTTTATATACTTACCTTTTATACTCTCTTACCTTACTAATATTTATTCAAAATTTGTAAAGTAAGAATAGCGGGCTTATAATTTCTTCGAAATTAAAAGATTTAAATTTTTAACAATCTTTTATCGTACAACATATACTTTTTAAATCTCAATAAATTTCAAATTTTGTGGCTGTGTAGTTCAGTGGCAGAACACGGCTCTCATATAGTTTTGAGAGAGGCCGGAGTCCCCGGTTCGAATCCGGGCACAGCCATTTTGCATTAATTTTAAACCTAATATAAAAAGTTTAACTCAACAACCCTTTTTCTTCTATTTTTTTTAATAAGTTTTGTGGATTAGTTTCTAAAAAAATTCTGCTGTGAAAATGTTTCTTCAAAACAATTTTCAAAAAATTTTCCAAATCAGAATTAGAAGTAATCATCATAGGATAACCAAAATGCACATCAACTCCCATGCTTGCAAAAAAGAATCCTATTGCAATGCATTTCTCAGCAAGGGGAGCGGGAGCAGAAATAAAAAAAGGCATTTGAGTAATTTGTTTTTTATTTTTATCGGCGATTCTTTTAAAAATTTCGGCAACTCTTGAATTGTTAATACAACTTCCAACATGAAAAAATCTTTTTCCATCTAATAAGCCGGCCCTTCCTAATTCAAATGCCATACACCCTGTACATAAAATTGCGTAACTTTCACTTAATTTTTTATAAACAGAAATCCAATCTTCTATTACTCTAGGATTTTTACATCCAATTACAGCAATAACTCCTTTAATTTCCTTCTTTTTAAGCATCTCATTCAGATTTTCAGCAAGCGTTTCGTCAAATCCAACCACAGCCTCGACTTCTTTGTCTTCTATCTTAATGTTTTTTATGTTTTCGCTTCTGTTCTTAAAATTCTTTCTTGCAATCTCAATTACTTTTTTAGCAGCCTCTCTAGCCTGCTTTTCATTTTCTATAAGCATATGCAAAGCTCCAGGAATTTTAGCAAGAGGATTTGTTGTAATTAAAGTTGTATGATAACACTCCACAAGGCTCGCAAGCGAGGGAAAAATACATTGAATATCAACTGCCATTGCATCAATACAACCAGTTGAAACAACATCTTCTTGCAAAACTACGTTACTCGCTAAAGGAATGCCGTGTTTAGAAAGCAAGCTTGCTCCAGTACAACACACTCCCACTATATTTATATCTTCATTTCCCTTTTTTCTTGCTTCTGAAACAAGAGCTTCAGCAAATACGGGCTCGTGCCCGTGAACAGCAATATTAACTTTCTCTGGTTTAATTACACTTAAATTTAATTTGCCTTTTTGTATAATAGGCTTTCCGTATTTTTCATCTTCTAATTCTGTCGCAAGATAAAGCCCGAGATAACCATCAACAACTCCTAGTTTTATTGCTTTTGCAAGCAAATCTTGGTAATCTGCACTAACTCCCATTGTACTCATATGTAAAGCTTCTGAAATTTCTTTAAAATGTTCAAATTTAACAGAAGGCATTAATCCGAGTTTTTTCCAAATTTTTATTAAATATTTTGGTGCTTTTTTCTCTATATATCTCTCAGGAAATCTCTTTTTTAAAAAATCTAAAATATGTAAAGCATGTCCTGTATGCGCGCTTGTTCCTCCTGCGACAATTCTCAATATATTTCTAGCGGCAACAACATCTCTATTTGCGCCGCATATCCCAAAATCACTCTGATTTACAAGTCTACAAGGTCCCATTAAACAATTCCTACAACAATTTCCATTAAGCCCAATAGGACACGGCAACATCTCGAGCCTTTCTTTCAGACCTCTCACCCTCTTTTCTTTTCCATTAATCATAATCAAAAAAGAACTTTAATGCTTTTATAGTTTTCCACTAGTTATAAGCTCTTAATTATTTTTAAAAAATTTATAACTTTCTTTTTAACTTCCATTCTAAATTTCTTTGTTCGAATGTTCTTTCTTGCTTTCTAAAAAATATTCCAACTCCTACTCTTCCTTCTTGAGAATAATTCCACTTTCTTGCCTCTCGCAAAGCATTTTCAAAATCCATCTCGTTTATTTTGTAAGTCGAAGTTTTAAGAAATTCTGAATTGTTATGAAAAACAAGGCATGGTTGTAGAATTTCAACAAACGCAAATCCGTTATGTAAGGTTGCTTGTTCTACTACTCTCTTCATTTCATTAATATCAAGTGCAGAAACTCTCGCAACAAAGCTTGCACCAGCTTCCAGAGCGAGTACAATCGGGTTCAGGGGTTTTTCTTTAACTCCAAACGGATGTGTTTTTTCCACAAAACCTTGTTCTGTTACAGCACTTGCCTGCCCTGCTGTTAAAGAAAATACTTGGTTATTATGTACAATTAAAACCATATCGCTATTATATCTACATGCACTAATAAAATGGTTAAGCCCTTCGTTATAAGTTCCTCCATCTCCTCCAAAACAAATTGGTTTAAGATTAGGATTAGCAATTTTAATACCTAAAGCTACAGGCAATATTCTGCCATGTAATGCATTAAATCCAGACAAATTAACATAGTCATAAATTTTAGCATTACAACCTATGTCACTAACAAGAACAAGTTCTTCTTTCTTTTTTTGTCCGCTTGTTACTAATTCACATATTACTCTCTTAAAAGCATCCAATATTAAAAAATTCGGACATCCCGGACACCAGGTATTTTTAACTTTTGTATCGAACAAAGATTTACTAATCTCACATACTCTTTCTGCTTTTTTAATTTCTTTTTTTGTTATTTTTTTTGATTTCTTCATTTTATTCAGATTTTAAAAAATTTTAATCTCACATAATTTGTAATTAAAAACAGATAAATAAGAGGTATAACATAAAATGCCCAACCGAGCCAAGAAACTTCTACGAGATTTGTCCATAATTCTTTATAATTCGAAAAAATCAAACTAAAAATCCAAAAAAGTATTATTGGAACATTCGTTACTGCTCTCCAAGTTCCAAGACATTTTAAGTTAGCAGAGTACAATACTGCCAAACATGAGACTAAAACTCCAAAAAGAACTAATTTTTTGGGCAAAAGTTTAAACATTTCTAAAATAGGCATATGCGAGGAAGAAAATATACTTAAAATAAAATAAAAAAATAAAGAGAATACAATTAAAAAAATTGGAATTCCAAAAAAAATTCTGACACTCAAAGAGTTCTCAGGATTTTGTGAAATATATAATAAATTTATTAACAAAAAAAATGAAATTAAAAAAATTCCAAGCCAAATATACTCTCCTAACACAAAAGATTCTTTAATAAGACTATTTCCAAGAATCATAAATATAAAAAAAATTCCTACAACAAATAAAACATTATAATATCTTCTAAAAAATTCAATAAAATTTATTCTTTCGTGTTTCTTTTCTATCATTTAACACCTCTCTTTTTTAATTCACTAATAATTTCTTGAGGGGTAAAAGGCCTGCCATCAAATTTTAAGATTTTGTTTTTTTCTTCTACGATATAACCTGTATTTTGGGCAATTAATTTTGACAGCTGGCTTGTAGCATTATTCTCTAACACAAAAACATTTTTTGCATTTTTAATTAATCCTATAATTTCTCTTGGAAATGGACTAAGATAAAGAATTTGTAAAAATTTTATATCAAGGTTCTCAAGCGCATCGAGAATTGGGCCTTTTGTAGAGCCCCATCCTATTACTAAATCTTTACCTTTGCCATATGTTTTATACATCTCGAATTTCTTTGTTTCTTTTTCTAAAGCTTCTATTTTTGCCAATCTTTTTTCAAAACTATTCTTGATATTTTCAATTTCTTCTGTGTTATTCCATTCAAAATCATGTTCATAGCTTGTTCTTTTGAACACTAAATTGGGCATTCCCGGCTTATCTTTTCTTTCTGGAATTTTCAATTCTTTAATCTTGAATTCGTTAAAGCTAAAATCGCTTTCAGCAATATTTTTATCAGTTAGTATTATGCTTAACACTCCAAATTTTTCTGCGAGATAAAAAGCCTCGTTTGTTTTTTCGATACATTCTTTCGCATTTCCTGGTGCAATTACTACTCTTGAAAATTCTCCATGCCCCCCAAACAAAGCCACAAGCAAATCTTGCTGGCCAGAATATGTTGGTACACCTGTTGAAGGTCCGGGTCTTTGTGCGAGGTAAATAACAAAAGGTAATTCTGTCATTCCCTGCAAACTTATTGCTTCGGTCATTAAATCAAATCCTCCTCCGCTTGTTCCAACCATTGCTCTCGCTCCAGCAAAACTTGCGCCGATTGCAGCATTTGCACAAGCTATTTCATCTTCTAATGTAAAAGTAAAAAAAAACTTGTCTTGTTTTTTAGCAAGAAAATTAAGTAAAGTTGTAGCAGGAGTCATAGGATAACCAAAATAAACATCTAAACCAGATAACTCTGCACCTTTTGAAACACCTTCTGCCCCATTGAAAACAATTTTGTTTATTTTTTCATGCGGCAATTTTATTTCTCTTCCATAATCTTTAGTATAGAAATGCTCAATTAAATCGACATCTCTATCTAAAAGAGATTTACCAAAAAATCGCTTTTTTACTTCATCAAGCAAAGAAGTCTTCTGCAAACAAAGTAGTTTAAAAACAGCTGAAGCAAAAGCCATATTTTCGGTCTTATCTTTATTTGCATTTAAAAAAATAAAATTTTCTTTATCTGTAGGGAAATTAACAATAAATAAAGTATTCTTATGAAATCCTTCTTTGTGTATTTCAAGTGTTTCTTTATCCAAAGCAAGAACCAAATCATATCTGTAATCAAAGCTTCCAATTTTCTTATCGGAAAGACATAATATATTAAAATTATGACCTCCTGTGATAAAACTCCCGTAATCTCTATAATTAAAAACATAAAATCCCTCTCTACCAAAACTTCTTGCGAGTATACCTGCTAACTCATTAATCCCTTGTCCAGCCTTTCCCCCAATTAAAATATTAAATCTCATAAAACCTCTTTTAATTATAAGCCAAGCCCTTTTCCATCTTGCGTTTTTCTTGGTAGTAAATGAATATGAGCATGCATAACAAACTGGCCTGCTGCAGGGAAATTATTCATAACTAAATTAAAACCTTCTGCGCCTTGTTTTGTTTTAATTTCAAAAACTCTTTTTAAAACATCAACTAACTCGCCTCCCAAACTGCTCGGCATATCCATTAGAGTAACATAATGCTTTTTTGGAATAATTATAGTATGCCCTTCTACTCTTGGCCTTACGTCAGGAAAGGCAACAAAGTTTTGGCTTTCATAAACAATTTCAGCGGGTAGCTCTTTTCTCACAATTTTACAAAAAACGCATTCTTTTTCTTCTTTTACCACGCTTTCTTCTTTTTTTTCTTCTTTTTCTCTCATTATTTCTTGCACTTCCTTCGAAATTTTTGTGCCTTTCACTTCTTTTTTTTCTTTTTTTCCTATTTCTCTTTTTCCCATCCTTAATTTACGGACTATGTATTTATAAATTTCTCGAATATAATAAAATAAAAATTATTACTTCTAAATAGTTAATTTAATAAAGATAGAAATTTTTAAACATACTTAATTAAATAATATAATAAATAGGGCCCATGCTCCAACGGCATGACGCATCCATGGCATGGATGAGATTCGGGTTCAATTCCCGATGGGTCCATTTATTACCTTACTTCTAAAATAAAACAAAAATTCAATTACACATTTCATAAGAACAAATATCCTAAAAATCTTTGATTTTATAAGCTTGATGATTTATAGTGTTTGGTCTATAGTCTAAAAATTAGGTTTTACTAAATTTTTAATTTTATTTTATAATTTTTCCAGCTTCTTCTAATTTCAGCTTACCAAATATCAACTTCCTTAAAATATCTCTTAAATGCTCTAACTTCACTCTTACTTGTTTTCCGCTATCTCTATCACGTATTGTGACATCATAATTCTTCAAACTTTCGCTATCAATTGTTAAGCAAAACGGAATTCCAATCTCGTCTGCTCTTGCATATCTTCTTCCAATTGAGCCAGAATCGTCATAAAAAACATCAAACCAATCTTCTCTTAAGATTTCTTCAACTTTTTTAGAAAATTCAGGCATTTTTTCTCTGTTAACAAGGGGCAGGACAGCACAATGGTAAGGAGCAATTAAAGGATTAAGCGCAAAATAAAGCCCTTCCTTTCCCTCTTTTAAACAAGAATCCAATATCGCAAACATTGTCCTATCTACACCAGCAGAAATTTCCCATATATGAGCAATAATTTTTCTTCCATCTTCTGTAACATACTCTAAGTTTGTTCCTGATTTTTCCATGTGCCCTTTTAAATCGTAATCTGTTCTATAATTGTTAGCTATAAGTTCGAGCCAACCTAAACTAGTGAGTACTTCAAAATCAAAAGTTGCAAGTGAATAAAAAGCTCTTTCATCTTTACCAACTTCTCTAAATCTTAAATTTTCTAATGGAATTCCAATTTTATTCCATACTTGTTGTGTTCTTGCGAGATAATAAGCAATCAATTTTCCGGGAACAATTTTTTTTTCTACGAGTTCGATAGCAGAAAATTCCTCAATTTTTTCTTCACCTAATCGCAATACTCTCAACTTATAATTTTTAATCTCATCCCATTTTTCAATTTCATTTATTTTACTTGGGTCAAAAAACACTTCTGCTTCCATCTGGCTGAATTCTACTGAACGAGTAATACTTTGTCTTGGACTTATTTCATTTCTAAAAGCCCCTCCAACCTGCGCGATTCCTTGAGGTAATTTTAATCTGGAAGTTTTTACCATTCTCACAAAATTCAAAAAAATACTTTGACACGCTTCTGGTCTTAAAAAAGTTCTCAAACCACCAGGCATACCGACAAGAGTTTCTACCATCAGATTAAATTTTGTAACTTTTCCTAAACTTCCCTTACATTTCGGGCATACTATTTTATTTTTTGCTATCATCCCATCTAATTCTTCAACAGGAGTTGCTTCTGGAATATTTTTTCCTATTTTTTCAGAAATTAGTTTGTCTGCTCTTTCGTATTTTTTGCATTTTGTACATTGAACAATCGGATCTGTAAAAGATTTCAAATGTCCAGATCCTTCAAAAACACTTGCTGGCAAAATTTGTGAACCATGAATCTCTAGCATATTCTCTTTTTGTAATAACTCATGCCTCCAAAAATCTATAATTTTTCTTCTAATTGCTTGCCCAACTGGCCCAAAATCCCAAAAACCTGCCGGGCTATTAGAATAGATTTCAGCGGCAGGATAAAATATACTCCTTCTTGAAGCTAATTCTAAAAGATTATTGTATTTATTGTTTTCTTTATTAGTTTTATTAAAATTCTTTTCATTAGCCATAAATATTTAATCTGAAATGATTATTTAAATTTAACAGTCAATACTTATTTTTATTAATAATACCCAAATATCTTCCAAATTCATAAGTACTCGAAACTAGATTTGTAACTGTGAAAGGTAAAAAAGTCCACATAGAATTCTCATATGACAAAGAATTGTATACAACCATATGCCCAATCATATTAAATAAAAAGCCAGAAATACGCCCCAAATTTCTATAATCTCCTTGATACAATTCTCCATTAAACTCTTTTCTTGCCATTGTCGGTAAGGCAAAAATTCCTAAAAATCCTTCAAGTGTTCCTTTAATAAAACTTCTCGCCTTTCTATAGAGAATATTTTTGCTAGTTGCTTTCGTATAGTAAACCATCATGATATAATTTATTATAGAATATTTTAAAATCTTTTTATATATAAAAATTCTGCGAACATAATTGCAAGAATAAGTTGTTATTAAATTATAAAATTAAGTATTTCATAAGACTATTTTTTGATATTTATTAGTCTCAATTAATAGTTTTCTATAAAAGCTTGGCTAATAAAAATCAACTTGCCAGCGAAAAACAACAATTGGCAAAACGCTTCTTTTTTATTTCGCAGGAGAAATATAGATTATAGTATCTCCTCTTAAAAAAGTCAATCCAATGCTTCTTTTTACTTCGTTATTTTCAATCTCTTTTGCGTTATCTAAAACTATATTTACATGTATATCAAATGCAAGCAAAGTTCCTACAAGTTGCTTTTCACTTTTCAATTGAACTAAAATTTCTTTTCCTTTACTGATGTTCAACAAATCTAAAGGTCTTTCTATTCCATTGACCATATTTCTCTCTTGGTAATTTAGTTTTTAAAGCTTTGCCTTCCAACCTTTACAAGCATAAAAATAATTAAACAGGTAGTATAATTAAAAAATGTTAAATTTACGGTTTAGAAAGATATTTAAATATTCTTAAAAATATTTCAATATGAAAACTGGAAGAAAAATTACAGGTGGAAAATATCATAAATCAAGAAAGAAAAAGCTTTACGAGTTAAAAGGCCAACCAAGAATAGTAAAACTTGGAGAAGAAAAAAAGAAATCATTAAGAACTAGGGGAGGCTACTTTAAAACAGTTTTACTCTCTGCAAATTTTGCTTATGTTAGGAATAAAAAAACAAACAAAGTAAAAAAAGCAAAGATAATTAATGTTTTAGAAACACCTAGTAACAAATTCCTCGCAAAACAAAACATAATGACAAAGGGCGCAATAATAGAAACAGATTTAGGGAAAGCAAGAGTAACAAACAGACCAAGTCAATCAGGAAGTGTTCAAGCAATTCTTATTGAATAATAATAAGATTAAGAAAGTGAAGATAAAAAATTATATTAATTCTTTATAAGATATTTTTTATCCTAAATAGTTTATAACTATTCAAATCAAAGCTTAAAAACATGTAAAATTCAATAACTCTAAATACTCTACTCATAAAAAAATTTAAAAGGTTTTTCCAAAAACTTTAAAAAGCTTTCGTTTTTCTTTATTTAAATGACAACAAAGAAAAAATGTCCAGAATGCGGAAGTAAAAATTTAGTGTACGACGAACAGCGGGGAGAAGTAGTATGCGCAGATTGTGGCCTCGTAGTTGAAGAAAAAATAGTTTACACCGGACAAGAAGCAGCCGGAGGGAAGGAAGCCGAAAAAAAAGGCCGCGGTGGCGCTCCATTAAGTATGCAAAAATTTGATAAAGGCCTTACTACAAATATTGGAGAGATTTCTGATATTTACAAACTAGATTCTGGAGAATCAAGAAAATTCCTGAGATTAAAAAAATGGCAAGAAAGGGTTTCAACAAGTATAGAGAGAAATTTACGACTAGCAATGGCAGAATTAAGACGTGTTGCTTCTTTCTTAAATTTGCCGAATGTTGTAAGAGATGAAGCCTCTCGTTTATATAATCACGTTCTTCAAAGAGGATTTGTAAGAGGTAGAAGTATGGAATCAGTAATAGCTTCATGTATATATGCCGCCTGCCGTTCTTACAATATTCCAAGAACTCTTGATGAAATTGCAATAGCAAGTGATGTAGAAAGAAAAGAAATTGGAAGAACTTACAGATTTATAATAAGAAAAGCAGGAATAAAAGTTACACCTTCAAGCCCAAATGATTATATTTCAAGATTTGCTTCGATTCTACATTTAAGTCCTAAAACACAAAACGATGCAATTAACTTGTTAAAAAAAGCAGATATTTCAGAACTAACAAGCGGAAGAGGCCCTGCGGGTATAGCTGCTGCTGCATTATATGTAGCAGCTCTCCTTAACGACGAAAAACGCACTCAAAGAGAGGTCGCAGATGTTGCCGGAATAACAGAAGTCACAATAAGGAATAGATACAAAGAACTTATCGAAAGATTGGGAATAGAAGAAAAACTCAAAATAAAAGAAAAAGAGTCTAAAGAAAAAAAGAAGTAATTTTAGCAAAGTTTATATTTTCTTGTAGTCTAAGATCTAAGTCTTACTAAATGAAATGTCTTCTAAAATTAATTTAACCATAATTATATTACATATCTTATCGTCATTTATTCTCTGATTATACTTACAAGTCAACTAGATATCTTTTTATATTCTAAACTTTAAATAATAATAGTCTTCAAAAACTTTAATTAATTATACAAGCGGGGATGCCGGAGCCCGGTCAAACGGATGCGGCTTAGGACATTACTCTTGTCTCAATAAGTAACTCTACAGCGAAGCGAGAAAGTCCATAGAAAGGATAAGTCAAAGTTAGAATATGTAAGAAACCGCATGGCTTAGTGCCTGCGAAGGTTCAAATCCTTCTCCCCGCATATATCACAAAACAAAGTTATAAATTAAATTAAGTTATTACAATAAATTATAAACCTCTAAACATATTTTCTATTTTATTTCAATAGGAACTTTTACATTACTTCCGGGCTCTCCACTACACCCTATTTCAAGGAAAGAATTACTTCCAGGAGTTTTTGAAAATAATTTATCTAAATTAAAAAAATCTCCTCCAGTTGAAGACCTTTTGATTAAGTTATTATCTGATATTTCTCTTATATAAGAATCTTGAATTGAAGATACATTCAATCCACTATTACACGAGTGGACAACCTTTATATTCACAGAATTGAATTCAGTTTTACTATCAATAATAATTTTTTGATTAATAAAAACTCCTTCTTGCCACACAATATAAGGTGAGAATCCTGGCATAGAAGCCCATATTTCCTTAATTTCGGGTTTAGGAAGTAGTAACACCGATTTAGGAATTTTGAATTATCGACCCATTTAGTATGTTAAATAATTTATTTTTATATTGTTCTGTATATTCAATATAATTTTTACGAGCAAGAATTAATACAATTTTGTTTTGGTTTTTAACATCTACATTCCCAACTTGTAAGTCTTTCAAAAAACCCCCTATATCATCAAAAGCATCATTTTGCCTCCAAATTTTATTGTTTAAAAAATAAATTTTTGTTCGTTCTTTATTTACTAACAAATAAACTTTTTTATTAGGATCGTAATCTTCAGATAATTTGATTTCAAAAGTTTCTTCTTTACTTTCGCCCTCTTCGTCAACATTTTGTGGTATATTCAATTTTGGCTCTTCA
>JAWAAV010000003.1:0-15228 GCA_038884935.1 Candidatus Pacearchaeota archaeon | reverse complement strand
AAGCAATTCTTATTAAAATTTTTAAGCCCACATGGTGCAATGGCTAACACTCCACCCTGTCACGGTGGCAATCCGAGTTCGAATCTCGGTGTGGGCGTTTTTGTTTCTAAAAGTAAATTTTGGAGTAAGGGCAGTTAACAATTAAAACATAAAGAAATGTTAAATAAACAACAAAAAGAACAGAGTTAAATAAGACTTGCAAAAAAACGCACAAACCCAATAAAATACTAAAAAAAGACTGCGAGGTTTATTTTAAGGCAAAAAAACAATGTGAAGTCTTGAAACATAATTTCTTAGATAGTATAAACGATTTATGTTATTTTTTTATTTTTAGTATAAATTAGAAATAATATCTAATATTTATAAAATAAATTAAATATCAAATTAAATGAGATTTTTACTAAAACCGCTAAACAAACTGAGAAGAGTTATCATACAACTAATTGATAAGAATTATATTAAAGATAAACTAAAGAAAAGAAAAGGAAAATGTAAAAAATGTGGCCAGTGTTGTAAGGGTTGTAAATATCTTAATAAAAGAACAAGATTATGCAAAACTTATAGTGATAGACCTTGGACTTGTTATAAAGAATTCCCGCTTGACAAAATTGATCAGTGGATATGGGATGTAAAAAATTGCGGTTATAAATTTAAATAAGCAAATATAAATCTTTGTAATCTTAAAATCAAGATATATTTGGCTAATTAAACTTTTTATAAAAAATATTAAGTTATTATTCTTAGATTTAAAACTTTCTGGTTAGATGTTAAATTGTTTTTATCTCACAAACTCAAAAACAAACTACTCGTTAATTGACAGTAAAAAAGAAACAAAAGGGTATTTATTCTTTCTCTGCCCTTATTTTAAGTTTTCCTTTTTCAAATTTTATTTCTGCAGTTTTTGGGTTTATCTTTGGCAATGTTGTACTGTAAGAAAAAACACGATAGCTCTTCTCTGCATGGAAAAATCCTTCTCTTTTAATCTTTTTTTCTTGCTTTTTTTCTGCTTTTATGCTAAGCCGGTTTTTTCCAATTTTTATTTTAATATCTTTCTTTTCAAACTCTGGCAAATCAAATTCAAGCAAAACCTCTTTTTTATTATTTTTCATAATTTAATGCGGAGTTCAAAATTTAAAAATTTTATTGTCAATCCTTAGCGAAATAAATTTTATTAAGATATGTTTTATATGTATGCAATTACAAACTCACGTAAAAATTTACCTTTTAATTAAGATTATTCAATTATCATATCTTTTATTTTTAGATCTCTCGCTAAATTGTGTTTATAATTTTTTATCTACGCGTAGGGTGCGCTATTCCACTCGTGAAAGATTTATTTAAAGAAAGAGAGTCACAACTAAACTTGTTAATTTCCGAGTGTTATAACAAGTTAAAAAGCAGGGAATTTTTTACAAAAAGCTTAAATTTGTTGTGTTACTAGACAATAGTAATGTTACTATAAAATAGTGACAAATACAAAAATTTATAAAGGAGTGTTTTGTTATAAAAACATGGAAAATTATAATAAAATAGTTGTAGCAGATGATGAAGATATGTGTAGAAAAGTCGCTGTAAGGATTTGTAGATTGGTAGCTCCTAAGATAGAAGTATATGAGGTTTCTAATGGAAGAGATTTAGTCGAAAAAGTGAGGCAAAATAATTGTGCTTTTATTTTAACAGACAATGACATGCCTTTAATGAGGGGTTTAGAGGCAGTTGTTGAAATAAGAAGTTTTAATCCTCATATACCTATTTGTTTAATAAGTGGAGGTAGTTTAACAGAAGAAGAGGTATATAAAGCATGAGCAAACCATTTTTTACGCAAACCTTATGAAGTTTCTGAATTAATGGAGATTGTTAAAAAATATTGCAATGGAAAGCCTTGTTAAAGGCAAAAATTAATAAACCCTTATATTTTATTTAAAACATGGAAAAAGAAATTGGAAAAATAAAGAAAACAGACAATTCTGATATAGTTATTAGAATTGACGAGTTCGGCGGTAAGAAAGGCGTAACAATAAGAGAATTTGTAACAAGCGAAAGATACACTGGCTTTACAAAATCAGGGACAAGAATACCTATTGAAAGCTTTGAAGAGTTCAAGAAACTTGTAAATAGCATAAATCCAGAAGACTTGGCAGAAGAAAAAAAGGAATAGAAAAAACTAATATTTCTCAAAAAATGAAGTTTAAATTAGAAAATTGGCAAAGAGATTTCAATAGAAATGTATATGCAGGTTTATCTGGCGGACTTTTAGTTTATTTCTCGCAAATTGTAATAGAATGGGCGATAAAAAAGGACTTACTTCCAAATATAATTATCTATAAAATTTTTGGAGTTTTAATTTTAGCTTTATTGCTCTTTATCATTTTAGTCTTAAATTTTCTATTAATAAAAAAATTTAATAAATTAGTTTATTTGTTAAACTTTAAATCTTAAAAATTTCTGTTGGCTTATCTCTTAATGAAACACTTATTTTAGGTTTTAAATCTCGCCTTTCTTTGACAAGATTTTTAAAAGTTTTTAATGCAATTTCAGGAGTGTTATTAATTTTGCTAAGATGTGAGAGAACAATATGTTTTAGTTTTGATGATGCATATTCTATTACAGCTAAGCCAGACTTTCTATTTGATAAATGCCCAAACTCGCTTTTTATTCTTTCTTTAAGAAAATAAGGATACGGACCAAAGTCAAGCATTTGTTCATCGTGATTTGATTCAAAAAACAAAAAGTTAGAATCTTGAAGACCATTTATAACATTTTTACATATTTTTCCTAAGTCAGTTATTATTGAAATTTTTTTATTTTTGTTTGAGATACTATAAAATAAGGGATTAGAGGCATCGTGAGATTTTTTGAAAGCAGAAATTTCAAGCCCTGCAAAATTTATAGTTTCATTATTCTTAATAAGATTTATTAAATCCTGATTTGAACATAAAAAACAATTATTTGAAGTTTCTTGATTTACAAAAATCGGAATGTGAAGCTGTCTTGCAAGAACATCGCATCCTCTTATATGATCAATATGTTCATGAGTTATAAAAATTCCTTTTACATTTTTTATACTTTTGCCGATTAAAGCAAGCCGTTCGTTTATCTGTCTAAATGTAAGGCCAGCGTCTACAAGTATGGCTTGTTTGTTACTCTCGATATAATAACAGTTTCCTGAAGAGCCCGAACCTAGCGCGCAAATTTGCATTTTCCTCTTTTTTCTTGTATTTGGTTTATTTTAAAAGAAAGTTCTATTTATAAGTTTACTTTTCTCTTGCTTCTATTTCGAACCAAACAAGATAGTGGTTTGACATACTTCTTGTTATATCTTGTGTATGTATGCCGTGGCTTAAATACTCTTCAAATGCGTCAGAATTCATGATTATTCTGTCATAAGCAGCATTTGTTGAAGTGGTGGTTGTATCTTCAAAATCTTTAATTAGCCAGTGCCAAGAGTCAAACTCTGTTTCTCTTTGATTATTATAATAACTCTGGTCTGCGTTTAAATCGCCTAATATAGTTATATTCCCTTCCGGATTTTGTGAGACAAGTTTTTCAAGATAACTCAATTCTCGTTTTACATTATCAGGATCCGTATGAATATTATAAATTGTAAAATTATAATCATCAATATTAAATGATGCGCATATCGGCGGCCTCTCCCATCTATCCTGGTGGTCTGGATTAAAGTCTTTAAAATCTCGAATTTTTATGCCTTTTCTGTATAATAATCCGTATTGTTCTTTTATAATACTTCTACCTGCGCGACTTGATAGTTTGAATTCATAATTTGGAAGAAGTTTACATAAATCATAAAATGCGCTAGAGTCTCTGTCGCGAATTTCTTGGACAAAAACAATATCATACTGGCTTATAATATTCGCATAACTTTGCATTAATTCTAAATTTCTTGACTTTGAATCGCCAAAAACTTCAAGATTCCAGTTTGCAATTTTTATTTTTCTTGGGCGATTAGAAGTACAAAATTCTTTAACTGGCATGTTTAACGAGTCGGATTTTAAAGAAATTACAGTATAACTTGCTGAGATGGCACCTGCTAAAATAAAGAATAAAGTAAGCAATCTAGATTGTTTTTTCATATGAGATATATAAAGAGAGTGTTTATAATTTTTAGGTTTTATTTTTGAGAAAAGAGATTTAAACACTTTACTCCTTTAAATTTTATGAGAGTACGATATAGTTTTTCATGCAGAAGAACAAGACATATCGAAAACATAACAAAGCAAAGGCCGAAAGTACCTGAAATAGCAAAGCAAGTAATAAATGAGGCAGACATAATTCTTGAAGTGCTCGATGCAAGATTTATAGATGAAACAAGAATTCCTGAATTGGAAGAAGAAATTAAAAAAAGCGGTAAAAGATTGATTTATATTTTGAATAAATCAGATTTGCTTAGTTATGATCAGATTAAAAAAATAAAAGAAAAACTCAATCTAGAAAATTTAAAACCGTATGTTTTTATTTCTTGTAGTAAAAGGAAAGGGAAAAAAGATTTGAAAAGAATAATAAATGTTGAAGCAGGAAAAACAAAAATTAAAGAAAGAAAAATACAAATTGGTATCATTGGATATCCAAATACTGGTAAATCTTCTTTAATTAATTTTTTAACGGGAAGATACGCTGTAAAGACATCGCCAAAAGCAGGCTTCACGAGGGGAATACAAAAAATAAAGTTTAGCGAAAATGTTATTGTTCTTGATACTCCAGGAGTAATTTCTGAAAAAGAATATTCTCATTTAATACTCGAAAAAATTGCAAAGCATGCAAAAATATCCGCAAGAACATGGAGTGAAGTAAAAGAGCCAGAGTTTGTTGTTGCTAAGTTAATGAAACAATATCCAGGAGTTTTAGAAAAACATTATAATATAAATGCAGAGGGAAATTCAGAATTTTTAATAGAAACTCTCGGCAAAAAAAAGAATTGGTTAATTAAAGGCAGTGAAGTTGATATAGATAGAACAGCAAGATTTATTTTAAAAGAATGGCAAGAAGGGAAAATAAAAATAGGGGATTAATCATTTCTTAAATTTCTAGAGAGATTCGATAAGGGAATCTTGTATATTGTGGAAAATAAAAGGTGCGAATGGACTATTGCTCTTAAAATATATTTTTTAGTATAGTTTTGTTTATAAACTTTTGACTTTTGAAAAGAAAATGGGAGAAAAAGAGGGAAGAAAAAAAGATAGAGAAGATTTAATTTCTGGAGAGACAAAAAGACCAGAAGGTTGCATACCGAGTTTTCATATTGTTGGTAAGTCAATTCCAGAAGCATTTTGGAAAGCTATGAATGTTGTTCATCATTATGGATATAGGTTAAGAACACAATATGATAGAAAAAATCCTGATGGAAGTTTTCTGGATCCTGAAGGAAGAGATGCGAGAGTGTGTATTGAAATTTTAGATCCTTATGAAGAGCCGAGGTTTCCTGCTGTAAGTTATTGCGAAATAGGAAAGTATATAGCTGAGATAATGGGAGCAAAAGATCATTTAGTTCTTCCAGTTGATGTTTTGTTAGGACATGTAAAAACAGGAAAAAGGCTTGAAGCAACACAATGGCCTTACTCTTATCACCAAAGATTATTTGCTTGGCCATTGCCTGACGGATCTATAATAAATCAGGCAGAAATTCAGCTTGAGAGGCTTGCACAAGATCCGATAACAAGAAGAGCAATTATGCAAACAGGAGTACCATATATTGATCCATTTTTAAAAGAAGACTTGCCTTGTTTAAGAGAGATTCAATTAAGAGCTATCGAAAGTTCTGCCGGGGAGTTAGTATTAAGTATGACTGCAACATGGAGAAGTAGAGACTTGTTTAAAGCTTGGCCGGATAATGTTATAGCACTAACGCATCTTCAAAGATGGTTAGCGGATAGGCTTGCTGAAAAAAGTGGAAGAAATGTTAAAGTTGGAAATTATACAGAGTTTAATGGTTCTTTGCATTTATACGGGCAAGATTATAGCGATAAAGGGCTTGCAGAGTTTTTTAAGAATTTTTCACATTTTGAAGATTTTGAAAAAAGATGTTTGAAAAGTGAAGATGCAAGAGACTTGTTGATTTTGCCACAACTCGAACAATTATTATCCGAAGAAGAAATCTGGCATTTTGGAGAAGAACAGAAAAAAATTATAAAAAATTTAATTGATGATTTAAAATCAGGAAAATACTTGCCTTGAAAATGAAAAGAGGAAAGTTTGTTGTGATTGAAGGAAATGACGGAACAGGCAAGACTGTCCAAACAAAACTTCTCGTTGAAAGGCTTGAAAAAGAGGGATTTTCTGTAATTAGTTATTCTTTTCCACAATACGACCAAAATATTTTTGCAGAGGAAGTTAAGAAATGTCTGGAAGGAAGGTATGGAGATCCTACAAAGCTTGACCCTTATATTGCTTCTTTACATTATGCATGTGATAGATGGAAGGCTTCCGCTGGAATAAGAAATTCATTGGCAGAAGGAAAAATTGTTATTGCTAATAGGTATGCTTCTGCAAACATGGGGCACCAAGGAGCAAAATTTAGACTAATGTTAAAAAAAATAGAAAGAAGCGAGAAATCTCTAAGAGAACTAGCAGCAGACCCAGAATTTAGAAAAAGAGAGGAAGAAAGATACAGAAAAGAAAGAGAAAGTATATTGAACGAACAAAAAGAATTTTATTCATGGTTAAGAGAAATGGAGTTTGGCGAGAGAGGATTTGGAAATCCGTATCCGGATTTAACTGTAATATTAAACCTTGACCCCAGAATTGCCCAGCAACTAAAGGATAAACAAAGGAGTATAGAAGGAACAAAAAAAGACTGTCACGAAAGCAATCTTGAATATTTAGAATGTGTTTCAGAAACTTTTAAAGAGCTGGCAAGAAGCGAACATGGTTGGAAGCTGGTAGAATGTGGGGATGAGTGTGGGGGAATTCTTACTCCTCAAGCAATTCACGAAGAAATTTGGAAGCATTGTAATGAAATGCTTACCAATACTTATAAGTAAAAAACACATATTTTATGTTTCTATCAAGGTGTAACACTTAATCTTTCCTAACACTTGAAAACATTTTTATAGTTGTTTCACTATTTAAGATTATGAAAAAAGAGAAATTTAGTATCGATGGTCTGGAAATTGGCTTTAAGAAAGAAGTGAATTCAAAAAATTTGTTGAAATATGTAATAGCAATAGTTATTGTAATAATGTTTATTGTAGGAGCAGTTTTGATATTTAAAAGCAAAGAAGAAAGTGCAGTTCCAGAAGTTTCAAAACCTTCTGAAGAAGACATCCTCATGGAAATAGGCGAATTTAAAATAAATTGGCGTTCTTTTGTGGGATTTGAATGCGGAAAGAATTCTTTGTTGTCTATTGCTGCAAATACATACGAAGGCCTAAAAAATATAAAAATTCCAGAAAATGCCTATCTAAATTGTTGGTATAAAGTTGGAAGTTATATAAAAGATGACTTACTTGCAGACGATTTTAGTGTACTTATTGGTAGCTTTAATCCTAAAAAAGGATACAATATAGAACTTTGTTGCCAAGCAATTGACTTTGTTAGTGGAAAAGCAATAAGCAAAGAACATTGCAAAACAAAATACTTAGAGCCAATGTGTAAATAAATTTTTTATTCTTTCATTTTTATTATTTACAAAATTTAATATCTCAACAACAGACAGCGAAATTTATATTAATTTTTAAGTGATTACAAGTAATATTTAAATATATTAAAAAGTGAGATAATAACGATAAAAATGGCAAAAACACATTTTGGAATTTTGTATGGAAACATAGGAAATGTAGAAATGCCTGATATAGAAAGAAGAAGAGCTACAAAAGTTGGACTAGTGACAAGCCAAAATATTGTATTAAAAATGTATTCTATGCTTAAGAAAAGCCCAGAAGATTTTAGTGAAAGGATACAAGAAGCTAAAGGATTTTTAGAAAAAGAGATAACAGAAGGCAAGATAGAACCTTTATCAGGAATGGGTTTTGCAATATTCTCAGAAAATCGTTTAAATGTTTCAAGGTGGGATAGCAAACAACCGCTTGTTGTTGTAAATCAAGTTTATAGTTATGACGGAAATTTTACTCCGATAAACATCAGTGAAGCAGGAAGTTTCTGCATTTATGAGTTAGTAATTGTAGCAAGCGAAAGAGCTGCGTGGGAAAGATTCTTAAGATCGCATAGGGATAGCGAGGATAAGAAAAGATATTTGAATTCTTGGTTTGAAGGAGAGATTAGATAAATCGAAGATTAGTGAAAGTTAAATAACAAAAATAAAGAAAAAAGAGACAAGAGGCATTCTTTCAATAGATTTGTCATAAAAATAAAAGAATAAGTTTATGATTTTAGATGTAAAAAATTTAAATAACGAACAAACTGGAATATTTTGTTTCTAATTAAACAAGAATACAAGAAAAAAGATAATAAATAAAAATTAAAAACTTTAAGCTTTTGGTAAAAATTTGTAGACTTTTGTTCCGCAAGTTGCACATTTTCCTTTTACCGCTTTTCTTTTACTTCCGCCCTTTCCTTCTACTTCAATAACTTCGGCATCAGCAACATCTACTTCTTTCTTACATTTCATGCATCTTGCTTTATATTCTGCCATTTTTCTACCTCCCTTTAAAATTTAATCTAAAATTAGTTTTTTAGAGTTTTATAGGATTATAAAGATTTCGATACTCTATTTTTAATAAGTTTATTAAAGTACCAGAAATGTTTAAATATGTTATTGATTGAATAGAATTATGAAGAGATTTATTATGTTAAAAGAAAGACAAAAAGGATTCTGGTTTATACTGTTTTTAGTGTTAGTAGTAGGAATTTTAGTAGGATATTATTTTTTAAAAGAAAAAGAAACAAGAACAATAAATGTAAGCGGAAATTCTCAAATTTCTGTTATGCCTGATGAAGTAGTTATTTATCTTTTAATTGAAACTAGAAATATCTCTGCTCAAAATGCAAAGGACCAAAACGCATTAATCTCTGAGAAAGTTCTTGAAGATTTAGCAAAGATTGGGATTTCAAAAGAAAGCATAGAAACAGAAAATTACAATATTTATCTCGAATACGATTGGATAGGGGGTGTACAAAAATTAAAAGGTTATGTAGCTTCAAATTATATTAAAATAACTTTAAAAGAATTTGATAAAGTTGGAAAAGTTATTGATGTTTCTGTTGATTCTGGTGCATTAGTAAATTATATCAATTTCGAGCTTTCTAACGAAAAGATGAATGAATATAAAGCAATGGCTCTGGCAAATGCTTCACAAGATGCAAAACGAAAAGCAGAAGCTATTGTTTTTGGAGTCGGAAAAAAGCTCGGAAATGTTGTATCAATTTCTGCTCCAGAATACAATTATATTCCTTACCCAATTTATAGAAGAGAAACCGGAGAAATGGAAGTTAAGCAAATCGCAACAAATATACAGCCAAAGAAAATTGAAGTGACAGCAAGCGTTAATGTTATATATGAGATAAAGTGATTTTATAAGTTATCACAAACTCTCTTTATATTTTCGCTTAAGCAAGCGAGCGGTTTGTTCGGGCTTTTTTGGTTAAAAATAACTTAGCAGTTGCTTGCAAATCCTGCTACATAAGATACGATAATTTACTATTATTTTTTGGATTAAAAACATGTAGAATTTTAATTAAATCTAATATCCTTACTTATTTAATATTCTTGACTTTTTGATAAGGTTTGTTAAGTAGTATAAATTACATTTTATAGATACCTTACATAATATCTATTAATTGCCAACTATTTTGCAGTATTTATTAGAGATAATTAACAAAAATTTGAAGTATTAAAAACTTCAAAACAAAAAATACTTAAACCCAAGAGTATAAAATAGTTTATATGGAAGAACAAATAGAAAATGGCCTTAAATCAATTGGTTTGAATAAAAGCGAGATAGATGTTTATCTTGATCTTCTTAAAAGCGGCATTTCTACTGCACTGGAAATTTCTAGAAGGACAAAAATTTATCGACCTAATACTTATGAAGCTTTGAGAAGACTTAATGATAAAGGTTTCGTAAAAGAACTTATGATTGGAGAGAGAAGAGCATTTCAAGCATTAGAACCTGAAAAAATAATTGATTATATAAAACAGAAAGAAAAAGAAATTCAGTTAATTATTCCAAGAATAAAAGCATTTACAAAAACTGTTAGTCAAAAAGAGAGCATATCTATAGCAAGAGGAATTTTTGCATTAAAAGACGCTTACCTTAGACTCTTAAAATTGAATAAGCCTATAGATTCGTATAGCATTCCGACAAAAGCAGTTGAAATAATGGGCGAGGGTTGTATAAAGTTTAAAGAATTTCATAAAGAAAGAATAAAGAACAAAATCTCTATGAGACACATTTATAGTAAAAATAATCCAAAAATACTAAAAAAGTTAAATAAAATAAAATATTTAGAAGCAAGGCATCTTGCCAGAAGATATGATCATCTTGTTTGCACAACTGTCTGCGGCGACTCTGTTGTAATTGCGATTTTTTCAAATCCTATTTCTGTTATAGAAATAAAAAACAAAGAAATTGCAGATTCGTATCATAAATATTTTGAAACCCTTTGGAATAATGCGAGTAAATAATAAAAGTTAAAAGTAAACTTAGTGTCGATAATGAGATTATCGTCTAAAAAAATACTACATTTTTTATAATTGTTTTTAAAATTGTATTTTAAAATACTACATTTATTTTTATATTAGCGATACTTATTGAAAGTATGGAATTTAAACAAAATCAGTGTACAATTTGTTCAGATGTAATTACAAATCCAGTTTGTGAAAGATGTTATTTAAAAGAGATTGGTCAGTGGTTAAGAGATTTTGGATTAAATGCTATAGCTATAAAAGTAGTGATGACTAGAATAAAAGAAGAGCTTTCGCCTGAAACGACAAATGAAACAACATGTATTCTTTGTGGAAGAGAAACTCTGACTACTTGTGCTTATTGCTTTTTTTTAAAGGCAGCCAAAGTTTTGAAAGAATTAAATTTTCCAGATAAAGTAGTTAGGAATTTTTTAGAGATATTTAACTACAGGCACCATCATGAAGACTACCATCTCTAAATAAAAAGATAAAAATATACTCTTGTTTAGATAGAAATATTTATTCTTCTTTAAAATTTTTCATCCTTCTAAACTTTTATATTTTAACACAAAGGGATATGAAATAAGGCATAGATTTAAAAACATGGTTACTTATAACTTAGAAGTAGTAAAATTAATATGGAAGATTATAGTTTAAATATCGAAGGAATAAATAGTATAGAAAGTAGAACTAAACATAGCTTAGAGTTTATTGTAATTCATTTAATTCCTGACTTAGTTACTTCATTAGAAGGACAGAGAAACTTAAGAGAAATTATTGAAGCAGGAATTCCTGTTGTTGTTTTAAGGCAAAAAGGACTTTATTTTGGAAATCATCTTTTATTAGGTGCAAATATAAAAGCTTGTGAAGAATTTGAAGGTCCGCTTTTTTCAGATTCGTATTTTGATGCAAGAAAAAGGCTTTTTAGAAAAATTACAAAAGTAAGATACGATGCTTAAATTGAAAAGGTTAACAATAGATTTTTAATAGCTTCTTCTTTTATACAAGAATGGATTGGCATGCAAAAAAAGAGGCACAGGTTCTTGAAGAATTAAAGACAAGTGAAAAAGGTTTAAGTGAAAAAGAGGTAAAAGCAAGGCTTGAAAAATACGGGAAGAATGAAATTGTCACATTAAAAAAATTTGTGATTTTAAGAATATTTTTAAGACAATTTTCATCATTCCTTGTTTTAATTTTGATTTTTGCGGCATTAATCTCTGCTTTTATTAAAAATTGGTTAGATTTTAGTGTTATAATTGGTATTGTGTTTCTTAATAGTCTGTTTGGTTTTTTTCAAGAATATAAGGCAGAAAAAGCAATCGAAAGGTTGAAAGAGATGCTTGTTCCAAAGAGCAAAGTTTTGCGAGAAGGTAAAATTGTAGAGATTGATTCAAGAGAAATTGTACCGGGAGATATTTTAGTATTAAGTGAAGGGGATAAAATTATGGCTGATGCTAGAATTATTTCTTGTGAAAATCTACTTGTTAATGAAGCTGCATTAACAGGAGAAAGCATTCCTGAAAGCAAAACATCGGGAATTTTAAAAGTTGAAACAGCATTGAGTGATAGAAAAAACATGATTTATCAAGGAACAGAAGTGGTAAGAGGAAAGTGTAAAGCGGTTGTCACAGAAACTAACATGAAAACCGAATTTGGAAAGATCGCAGAACTTGTACAAAAAATAGAACCTGAAAAAAATCCATTAAAAGAAAGGCTTGACAATTTTGCAAGAGTGTTAGGGATTATTGCAATTGTTTTAATTGGAGTAATAACTTTTATTGGACTTTCATTAGGTTTTGATAAATTTCAAGTATTTTTAACAGCTGTTAGCCTTGCTGTTTCTGCTATTCCTGAAGGATTGCCTGCTGTCATAACAATATGTCTAGCCCTTGCAACTCAAAGAATGTTGAGGATAAACAGTCTAATAAGGAAATTACCTGCTGCAGAAACTTTGGGAAGAGCCACATTCATATGTGTTGACAAAACAGGCACGATAACTGAAGAAAAAATGAGAGTTACTAAAATATTTGTAAATAACAAAATACTAGAAAAATTTACAAAGAATAGAGAAACAGGGTTTTTGTTTAAAATAGGAATTTTATGTAATAATGCAAGGATAGAAGGAAATGGAATAGAGGAATATTTAGTAGGAGATCCAACAGAAAAAGCATTAATATTATCTGCAAAAGATTTTGGCTTGTATAAAAAAGAAGAAACAGAAAAACAGCCAAAAATTAAAGAATTTCCATTTTCTTCAGAAAGGAAAATGATGGCAGTAGTAAGAGATACAAAGAGAGGTTATTTTATTAGTTATGTTAAGGGGGCGCCAGAGGTAGTAATAAAAAAATGCGATTATGAAATATTAAACGGAAAAATTAAACGAATAAATAAAATAAGAAAACAAGAATTGCTTTCGGAATATGAAGAAATGGCTTCTCAAGGATTAAGAGTTTTGGCTTTTGCTTATAAAAAAATTTACGGCTTGAAAAGAGATTTAACACAAGAAATCGCAGAGAACGAATTAGTGTTTGTTGGATTCCAGGGAATGATAGATGCACCAAGACCCGAAGTAAAAGAAGCAATAAAAGAATGCGAAAATGCAGGGATAAAAGTAGTAATGATCACAGGCGATTCTGCTTTAACTGCAAAGGCTGTTGGTGAGGAAATCGGCTTGAAAGGAAAAATTATCATAAGTAAAGAACTTGAAAAAATGAATGATTATGAACTTAGTAAAAAGATTTACGAAACTGCTATTTTTGCTAGAGCGAGCCCCCATGACAAACTGAGAATTGTAAATATATTAAAGAAAAATGGCGAAATTGTTGCTGTTACGGGTGACGGAGTAAATGATGCTCTTGCTTTGAAAAAAGCAGATATTGGAATTGCAGTTAACAGAGGAACAGATGTTGCAAAAGAAGCAAGTGATATGGTCCTTTTAGATAATAATTTTACAAGTATTGTTAAAGCAGTAAAAGAAGGTAGGAGAGTTTATGATAATATAAAGAAGTTTGTAAAATATATGTTAAGTGCAAATACTAATGAAATTACACTAGTATTATTTGCGTTAATTATAAAATGGCCGTTGCCCTTATTGCCTTTACAAATATTATGGCTTAACTTTATAACAGATAGTTTTCCTGCTCTTGCTATATCAACAGAAGAAGCAGAAAGTGACATAATGAAGAAAAAGCCGAGAAAAGAAAGTATATTAAAAGGAAATATAGGATTTATTTTATTTGCAGGTTTTCTTGCTTTCTTTATATGTTTAATTGTTTTTTATTTGTATATGCAAGATTTAGATAAAGCAAGAACAATGGCCCTAACAACAAGTGTTATGTTCCAGATGTTTTTAGTTTTTAATGCAAAAACGAATAAAAGTGTTTTTAAGTCAAGATTAAACAAATGGGTAATTTATGGAGTATTAATTTCAACAATATTGCATTTAATTCTGATTTATAGTCCTTTAAATGTATTTTTTGGTTTGGTATTCTTAAAGTTAATTGATTGGTTGCTTATATTTGGAATATGTTTTGTGTGTTTCTTGTTGCTTGAGTTTATTAAAATGAAGTCTAGTAAGATTTAGAAATAATATTTCTTTTAGGATTTATATCCGAAAGATAAAATTTATAACTTCTTTTTCTAATAATTTTTATATAAATCATAGTCATCTCTTTGCTGAGATGATAGGAGCAAGGAGCACGCGGCGTTCCTCGCTCCGCATTGATATTCTTAATCATGAAGTAAGAGTTAAAAAGGGTTGAAGGCTTTAATTGATATGATTTCAGGGATTTTGAAAGTATTCGCAAGTTGGCTTGTTTCACTTGTTGGTAATGCCGGCTATTCTGGAATATTTATTTTGATGGCAATTGAAAGTAGTTTTATTCCTTTTCCAAGCGAAGTTGTAATGATCCCTGCGGGATATTTAGTATGGCAGGGAAAAATGTCGTGGTTGCTTGCTTTTTTAGCAGGCTTGTTTGGAAGTCTTGTGGGAGCATTGTTTAATTATTATCTTGCTTTTCATTTAGGTAGAAGAGCAATTGACAAACTTATCTCAAGTTACGGTAGGCTTTTTTTTATCGATAAAAACAGCCTCGTAAAATCTGAAAAATTTTTCGAAAAACACGGGCATATCACAACTTTTGTCGGTAGGCTTATTCCGGCAGTAAGGCAACTTATTTCAATTCCTGCAGGTTTTGCGAAAATGAAAATTGGAAAGTTCTGTGCTTACACTTGTTTGGGAGCAGGTATCTGGATTGTAATATTAATGTGGATAGGTTACTTCTTTGGAAACAATCAGGCATTAATACAAAAAAATTTAAATTTGATTAGTTGGATTTTGATTGTTCTTGTTGTTGGAATTTTAGGAATTTATATCTGGATAAGAAGAAAAAATATAAATGATTCATAATGATTTACTGAAAACGAAAAATACTTATTAATAAACTTAAAATTTTCTCTTCGCATTATTATTTAAAATTTAACTTCTATAATAAAAAGAGAGAAGATTAATTAATAAGATTAAGTAATTGTTAAAAAAATAGTTTTCTAAAATAGTTGTATCACTTTGAATATAATCTATAAGTTATATTAGCATATTTCGCTTTTGTTATTATACGGAATCATATAAACTC
>JAWAAV010000002.1:0-19127 GCA_038884935.1 Candidatus Pacearchaeota archaeon | reverse complement strand
AATTACTAATTCTTTTTTCTTTATAAATTTTCTGTTAAAAATTGTATTACTCAAACATCATAACAAAATTGTTTAAAAAATAAGAAAACCTTTTAATTGTTATATATCTTTTTAATAAATGAAAATATTAAAAACTCCTGTTTTTATTTTTAATAAAAAAATTTTAGAATACAATTACAATTATTTTGAAAGTTTGTGTAAAAAATATTTAAAAAATTTTAAAATTGCTTACTCTATAAAAACAAATTCTTTTAAAGAAGTGATTAAAACTCTCACACAAAAGGGGGGCGGATTTGAGGTAGCCTCTTTTAGAGAAATTAGATTAATCCCAAAAAAGAAATTTGTTGTCTTTAATAGTCCATGCAAAACAGAACAGGAATTAAAAATAGCAATAAAAAACAACTTTTTAATAAATATAGATTCAAAAAGCGAGCTCGATAAAATTTCAAAAATTTTAAAAGGCAAACCTTTCAAAGTAGGAATAAGAATTACAACAAAAAATTCAAAATTTGGTATCCAAGCAGATAAAATTAACGAAATAATAAACTATGCAAAATCAAAAAATCTTAAAGTTATTTGTCTGCATTTTCATCAAGGTACACAGATTGGTATAAATTATTATGAAGAAAACTTGCAAAAATTCTCTGATTTAATAAGAAATTTAAATATCCCTTTAGAATACATTGATTTAGGAGGAGGCTTCCCAGATAAACCCGGACTTAAGGACCTCGGGCTTAAATTAGAAAACTATTTTGAAGTTATTAAAAAATATTTTTATGACTTTGATAAAACAATTATCTTAGAACCAGGAAGAGCACTTGTTTCTGACTGCTTTGAACTTCTAACTTGCGTCAAAGTGATTAAAGAAAATTTTGGCAAGAATTATGCAATACTTGACGCAGGGATAAATCTTCTTCCAAAAATAACTCTTTCAAAATATAAATTTACTAAACTTCAAGATGGAGAGTGTAAAGAAGTTGAAAAGAAAAAAGAATATATTCTAGCAGGCCCCCTTTTATTTTCTAATGATATACTTGGAAAATTTTATGGAATTTTAAAAGAAGGCGATATAATAAAAGTTGAAAATGTGGGGGCTTATTGTTATAATCTCGCTTGGGAGATTTCTTATAAAAAACCAAAAATTATACTATTTTAACATCCAAAGTGTAATGGTCTATCTTAGGCCCGTAACCCTTAACCTTTTTTGCAAAAATTAGTTTAACATCAAAACCTTCTTTATTTGAAATTTCTTCGATGTCTTGCAAATTAGTTTCAATTTCTTTTTTTTCATTTCCTACTTTTATAAGAGTTTCATAATGTAAAATTCCACCTTTTTTTATTATTTTTAATGCAGCTGGCAAAAAAGATTTAGGAGGAGGCAAATAACCCATAACAACTCTATCAGCTATCCTTCCATATCTTTCTGCGAGTTTTGGCACTTCTATCTTAGAATCTCCATTTATTGCCTCAACTTTATTAGAAATCTCATTTAGTCTTAAATTTTCATTTAAATAAAAGAAGGCAGTGGGATTCAATTCTATAGAAAAAACTTTTTTTACATTTGAAAGTTTAGCAATCGGCACTGTAAAATATCCTAATCCTGCAAACATATCCACGACAATCTCTCCAGCTTTAACTTGTTTTGCAATTCTTATTCTTTCATTCAAATTTCCTTTTGCAAACATCAGTTTTCTTACATCAAATTTGTAATAACAGCCATTTTCAAAATGAATTGTTTCGGTATTCTTGTTTCCTGCAATTAATTCAATTTGCGGCTCTCTGAATTCACCAGTTATACCGCCTTTTTTATTGCAAACAACCCTTGTCTTTGGAAAAATTATTAGGATTGTTTCGCCGATTAGCTTCTTATATTTTTCAAGTTCTTGTTTTAGATTAATTATTATAATATCCCCAACACTTTGGTATCCGGAAGGTAAAAAATTCAACAACTCCAAATTAATTTTGTCTTTTAATTTTTCTTTTAACAAATCTTTAAATCCCATAACAAAAAATGAATTTGTGGATTTAAATAATTTTTTTATAGAATTTTAATAAATTCTTTTTGAATTTTTCAAAATATTCTTCTGAAAGTCTTGCGCCAGCAGCGCCTTTATGCCCTCCAGCACTCGCATTTGGTATCTTCTTAATCGCCTCTCGCAGCAATTCATTGCAGTTAACTTTTCCGTCTTGCCTTCTTGAAGAAATCCTTAAGGTTCCGTCCAATTTATTGACAAATATAAATGTCTTAGACTTCTCTTTTACACTTACAATGTTGATTATTATAGAATTTATAGAATAAGTAGAAGTATAATAATAGAATACTAAATCTTTAGATTCTTCTTTCTTTTTCTCAAAATCTTTAAGATAATACTTAATTTCATCTTCTACAATTTTTGCATATACTTTTATTTCTCCCAAATCTTCCACTCCTTTCGCTTTCATTAATAAATCATAAATCTCATTTGCCCTTTCTTTAAAGTATACCACCGCCATCGTCAAGGTTAAAACATCTTCCCACAAATTTTTCTTTTTCCCTAAAAATTCAAAGCCATCATAAATCTGTTCTGCATTTTCTTTTGTATATTTATAAGCTATATCAGAAAGTGTTCCTAATGCTGCAAGCCACGAAGGAATTTCTTGAACCTTTGAAAATAAATAATAGCACATATAAGACACTGGAATTTCAGAAGGGGCTTTCAAAAAAACAGTTTTTTCAGAATTTAAATTTTCTTTAAAGGGGTGGTGGTCTACAACTAAAATTTCTGAAAATTTTTCAAATTCTTTTATGTAAGATTTTTCATCGAATAATGCAAGGTCCAAGATTATAATTTTATTTATCTTTTTTTCCTGAAGTTCTTTAATTAGACCAGATAGCATATCTTGTTGATAATTTAAAATTCCTAGATAATCGACCTTTCCAATAACTTTAGAAGTGATTGCAGCACTACAAACCCCATCTCCATCATTATGTGATAGAACTGCGATTTTATCCTTATCTGTTAAATTTTTGATAAATTCAAAAAATCTTTTCTCATTTCCTACTAACAAATTCAGTTTCATTTTTTTCAAGTATTCCGGCTTTGATCCCATTTGCCTGGCAAAGTTGAACGAATTTCTCAGCATCTTGTTTAGTTCCAATAATGCTTGCATAATGCATCGGGATTGCAAGTTTTGGCTTTATAACTTCCGCTGCTTTGCTTGCTTCTTCTGCGTCCATTGTAAATTTCCCGCCAACCGGTAATAATGCAATATCTATCTCCCCAAGTGTTTTCATTTCTGGAATTAAGTCTGTATCTCCAGCATGATAAATCTTGACGCTATTAATTTCCATAACATAACTATTCCAGTCATCTTCCTTTTTGTGGAATTCTTTATCGACATTATATGCAGGAAATGCCCTTACTTTAATTCCTTTGATCGCTGCTGCATTTCCAGGATTTAATACTTGTATATCAATTTCTTGCTTTAGTTTTGTAATCTTGCTTTGACAATCAGAAGGACAAACGATTATTGTCCCATCTTTTACAATTTTTTCAATATCTTGCAAAGAACAATGATCGTAATGGTCATGCGTAATAAAAATTATATCTGCTTTCTCTCCATTAGAAATTTGGAAGGGATCGATATAAATTATCTTATCTGTTTTAATTAAGAATCCTGCGTGCCCAAGCCACTCTATCACTAAATTTTTATAATTCATATTTTAAAAAGAGAAAAATAGTTTATAAAACTAACTAAATAAAAAATTAAAAAATAAAAAATTTAAGAAACAAGTCTTAATATTACCCATAAAGCAAATAGTGTCCACAAAACTGCAGCAAACCAGTTTCTTTTTAGAAGATTTTTACTTGCCATCATTTTCTGTTTAAGCTCTTTCATATCTTCGTAATGGCTGTGTGTAAAAAAGGTAACTGCTTCAAGTAACATTATAAAAACTGCTGCTGCTGCAACTTCCACCTGACTCATCTCTTGAAACAAAAAGTAACTGACAAGTAAAACTGCTAATAAAGACAAAACTGTCATAACTACTTCGTGCTCTAAAACGTTCTTGCATATCTTAAAACACTTTTTTTGATCGAAAAGCAACATTCCTATTTTTAGGAAAAAAACTGCTAGAAACACTATTGCTAAAATCTCTACACTCATCATTTTGTTTTCCTCCTTTAGTTTAAATTTCTCATTTAGTTTAAATTAAATCTATAATGTAAAAAGAGATTATAAATTTAATTGTTCTTGATTTATTCTTTCTCAACTATCCTCGCAAAAGAAAACATTTTTCCTTCTCCAAACCTTGGAGCAATTATTTGTAAACCTACTGGTATATTTTCAATTTTTCCTGCAGGAACTGACATTGCAGGAATTTCAGCAAGATTTGCAGGAATTGTTAGACTATCGTAAGAATACATTTCTTCTACACTTAATTTTTCACCAATTTTATGAGGAAGTTTTGGAACAGTAGGCATTATAATTAACTCTACATTATTAAAAGCATTTTCAAACTCTTTTTTTATCAGCTCTTTTACTTGTAAGGCTTTTCTATAATATTTTCCGTGATATTCTGCCTTGCTTATTTCTCTTCCTCCCAAAATTCTTCTTAAAACTTCCTCCCCGCAATTTTCTTCAATTTTTTTACCATACCTTCTACCATCAAACTTTCTTGTGCCAGAAAAAAATTCAACATAAACAAGAGGGTAGTAAGTTTGAATAGCAAGATTAACATGAGGCAGTTTTATTTTTAAAATTTCAATATCTACTTCTTTAATGTTGTCTATTTTTTTCCTTATCACTTCCCAGATTCTCGCATTAGCATTAATTTCAGGAACTCCAATTTTTATTTTTTTTAATTTTTCAATCTTGATTTCTTTACTTTCATAAGTCGTGGGGTCTTTCTCATCTTTGCCTTTAATAACATTAAGCAAAAGCAAAGCATCATCAACATTTTTTGCAAAAGGCCCTATTTGATCTAAAGACATACTCAAATCAATTAAACCGTATCTTGAAACAAGTCCATAAGTTGGCTTTACTCCCACAACTCCGCAATGGCTTGCAGGGTTTCTTATGCTCCCGCCAGTATCGCTTCCTAAAGCCATATCAGAAAATCCAGCAGCGACACTTGCTGCGCTTCCAGAACTTGAACCTCCAGGAATTAAATCAAGATTTAGGGGATTTCTTGTAGGACCAAAAGCGCTTGTCTCTCCACTTGAGCCGCAAGCAAACTCATCCATATTTGCAATTCCAAGAATTAAACCATCCTCTTCTCTTATTTTCTCGATAACTGTAGCATTATAAGGAGCTTTATAATTTTCCAAAGTCTTGCTTGCGCAACTTGTATTAAACCCTCTAACATTAATATTTGCCTTAATTATAATTGTTTTGCCAGCTAGCTTGCCCGCTTTTCCTTTTTTTATTCTGTTTTCAATTTCTTCTGCTTCTTTCAATACATTAGGATTAATTTGCAAAACTGCGTTTATCATTGGATTTTCTTTTTTAATTTTTTCCAATTGCAATCTAACTTTTTCAACAAAACTTTCTTCCCTCATTTTACCCATTTTCCTTTTTCTGCAACAATACAATCATTTCTTTCCTCAGGCGAGTTTTCAAACATAATTCTTCTGAATTCTTTATCTGTTTCTAAAGGTTCTTTTTCCTCTCTCCTATCTTCCTTTCTTTCAACAAATTCCTCTTTAATTTCAATTTTTTCTATTTCAGAAACAAATTTATCAATTATTTTTTTAGCTTGTTCTTTTATCTCTTCTTGATTAAGCTCCATAACCAAAGAAAGAAAAGAGGGTTTAATAAAGTTTAGTCTTTAAACTCAATAATTTTCCAACCACAATAACCAAGATTATAAATCTCTGTATCACCTATTTTTGCCTTACCTTTTCCTTCATGTATGTGCCCACAAAAAACATATCTTGGCTGATATTTTTTAATATATTTGAGAATCACTTTACTTCCTGCATGCTTACCCTGCCAATGTTTCGGAGCAGAAGGGAAATTAATTTTGTCAAGAATTCCGTAAGGCGGCTGATGGCAAATTAAAATATCAATCTCGCCAAATTTTTCCAAAATTTTTTTTGCTTTTTCTGTTTGTTTTTTTGCCTTTTCAATTATTTCATTATAATCTTTTGGCTTAAACTCTTCAACCCAACTTTTATCTAAAAAATATTCCAAAAATCCAATCTTCAGATTATTAATTTTTCTCAAAGAATTTTTAACAATGTAAATATTTTTCATTTTATTAATATAATTTTTAGTTATTGGCAAGTTTATTTTCAGTTTCTTGTTTATTTTTTTAATGTCAAACTCGTTTGGAATGCCTACATTTCCTTCTATAGAATAAACTTTTGCATATTTTGACAAATATTTCAACAAAGAAATAGTGGAATTATGTATTTCATAATGCATCGCCTTAACATCTTTTAGTGTTTCTTCAACTTCTAGTAAGCCTTGTTGCTTTCTTTTTTGGTTCTCAAAAAATATCTTTCTTGCCAAGTCTGCCTTCCCTATGTCTCCTGTAAGTAAGATTAAATCAACATTCTTTAAAGTAATTTTTTTAATTTTGTCCAGATTTCCATGTGGATCGCCTATTGCAAGAATTCTCATTTCAACACTTACAAAATCAAATTTATAAATCTTGCATAAAATTATTAAAAGATTAAGTTTCTATAAAAAATTATATATCCCGGAGCAAATTAATTTTACTAGTTTTACTTAATGTATTGCCTGCTTAAAATAAAGTTTTTAAGAATAAGCATTTGCATTTGTTTTTCTTCCTAAGAAATTTAATCTGTGTAAATTAATTAGCAATTAGGATAGTTTTATGGTGTAAGCCTGTCCCTATCTCTTGGAAACATTGTGGCTTCTTTTATATTGTCCAAACCGCAAAGAATTTGTGTTATTCTTTCCAAACCAATTGCCCAGCCTGCATGAGGCGGAGCTCCATATCTAAAACTATCAATATAACTTTTGAAATGTTCTGGGTTAAGCCCTTTAGCTTTTATCCTCTCTATCAGCAATTTAGGAATATGAATTCTCTGTCCTCCCGAAGAAATTTCAACTCCGCCGTATAAAGCATCAAATCCACAACTTTCTTTTGCATCTGCTTTCTGGTCTTTTGGCATTATATAAAAAGGTTTTAATGCACTCGGCCAAGAGTGTGTAAAAACAATCGTGTTTGGATATAACTCACCAAGTTTCTTTTCTTGCTCTGGTGTGAAATCCTCTCCAATTTTTCCGCCGCATTTTTTAATTGCTTCTTCGTAATGCAAATAAACTGCTTTAGGCACTTTCAAATTTTTAACATTTAATAATTCCAATTCTTTTTTGCATTTTTCAATAACCTTCTTAACAACAAATTGAACACTTTCCTCTAAAAGTTTCATAATAGAAAATTGGTCATGAAAAGCAGCTTCGACATCTATCATTCTTATTTCATTAATATGTCTTGGCGTATTGTGTTTCTCTGCTCTCCACGCAGGCCCGAGTGTAAAAGTTTTTTCCATACTGCAAGCAAGCATTTGTTTGTAAAGTTGCGGGCTTTGAGCAAGAAAAGCTTTTTTCTCAAAATACTGGACGGGAAAAAGTTCTGTGCCGCCTTCGCTTGATGTACTTATTATATAAGGGGGTTGTATTTCTACAAATTCTTTTTGATAAAAAAATTCTCTAAATGCATGAGCAATTTCGGTCTGTATTTTAAATACAGCTTGTGTTCTTTCCCTATGCAAATCAAGGAAACGATAATCAAGCCTTTTTGGCAATTCTGTCTTGCTAAAGTCAGAAACATCTATCGGTAAAGGATGTTCTGCCTTATTTAAAATTTCAATTTTTTCAGGAATAATTTCAACTCCGCCGGGCGCTTGTTTGCTCTTAACAGCTTTTCCTTCAATACTCACAACACTCTCTCTAGGTATTTTATCTATTTCCAAAAAAATTTCTTTTGAAACCTTTAATTCAGGAGCAGTCACTTGTATTCTCCCAGTCATATCTCTTAAAACAAGAAATTTTATTTTACCTAAATCTCTAGTATCGTGAACCCACCCTTTTACAAGCACTTTTTCCTCTTTTTTACTTTCTAAAATTTTTTCTATATAGCTTCTTTCCATAACTGCCTTAAATACAAGATATTTATAAAATTATCTTAAAAAGAAAAGAATATAAATAATAAAATATAGAGATTTATAATAAAATAAATAAAAAGGAGGTAAAAGATGGTAAGAAATATAGCAGATTGGATAACTGCTGTACTTTTGATAGTTGGTGGATTGAATTGGGGCCTTGTAGGATTGTTTAACCTAAACATTGTTGAAAAATTATTTGGCAGTATCGCATGGTTGCAAAAAACAATTTATGTGTTAGTAGGACTCGCTGCTCTTTACACAATTTTTTATTTAATAAGAGAACAATAATTTCAAATTTTTATTTTTTCAATTTTATTTTTAGTTAATTTCTCTATACTGGAGTATATAGCCTTATTAATAAAATCAAATAATTTCGATTGTTCTCATAATCTTGTTATGAAATCCTAACATTTTTATTGTAATATTTTAATAATCTGAAAATTTTGGTAGGAGAATATGTTGTCGTTAGTTATTAAAGTATAAAATGAATGTTTCATCAAAACTGAAGTTTCAAATTTTAAATAATATCTTTCTTACAATATTCACATATTTTTTAAGAATGTTTATATAATTCTCGTTTAAGAACAAATTCTTCTATACCTTATACAAATTTAATTATTTTTGCCCTATCCTAACAGCAAACTGTAGAGTATAACGATTAATTAAGTCTCCATATACTAAAATTCAAATAAGAAGCAAAACTCACCCATACAATATAGGGTACAAGAAGGTAAGCAGAAATTTTTGATATTTTATAAAAGCTTAATATTGTCAATAGTATAAAAAGCCAAAGCAGTCCTATATTAATTAAAGCAAGAAAAGGGCTTTTCATTCCAAAGAAAAACACGCTCCATAAGATATTAAGAACGAGCTGTACTCCAAATGTAAATAAAGCACTTTTTGATTTTTTATTTTTTGGAAATTTGTCCCAAACAACATATAATGAAATTCCCATCAACACAAACAGAACAATCCAAACAATTCCAATAACATTTCCTGGAGGCGTAAGTGAAGGTTTTTGTAAAGTTGTATACCAAGTATTAACAGATTTTGAAGTAAAGATACTTCCAACAACTCCTGCGAGTTGGCATATAATTATTGCAATCACGAATTTAAACCAATTCATTTTTACCATTTTATCTATATTTTTAAGATTCTTTTCAAAATTTCCATTATTTCCTTGCCAGAAACCTTGCCTTTAAATTTTGACATTGCAAGTCCCATATATGCATTTACACTCAAACCGGGCTTTTCTTTCACAATTTTTAAAATTTCTTCTTCAATGTTTTCTATTTTTTCTTTTTCCAATGCCTTTTCTATGTTTATACCAGAGGCAATTTTTTCAAGTATTTGTTTAATATCTGCTTCATTAATCTTACCATTACCTAATGCATGTAGAACACTTTCAAGAATATCTACACTTAGCCTTTCGTTAATTTGCTTATCACTCAATTTCAACTTTGTTTGTATCTCTTTCGGCCATAATACTAACATTTTCGCAACAAGATTGACATTATTATAAACATGTAACAATTCTATTAGTTCATTAACTTTGTTTTCTTGCAAAACAAGTTTTATCATTTCTTCACTCAGTCCTTTTTGTTTTAACTCGCCCCTTATTTCAGATTTTAATTTTGGAAGTGTTCTTTTTGCTTCGTTAATCAAATCACGAGAAATATGCAACAAAGGCAAATCTGTTTCAGGATACATTCTCGCCGCTCCAGGTAACGGTCTTAAAAATTTTGTTTTTCCATTAGGCAAAGCTTTTCTTACTTCTGCTTCGCTTTTTCCTTCTTGGATTAGTTTTTTTTGTCTTTCAATCTCACTCAAAATTGTTTTTTCAATTAATTCCGGTTCTTGAACTCCTTTAATTTCTATTCTCGCACCTTGTTTGCCTTTAAAGTAAATCGACATATTTACATCTTGTCTTATTGTACCTAATCCTCGTTTAACCTTACACGCTCGCAAAATTTCTCCGATATACAAAGCAACCTCTTTTGCTTGTTTCTCGCTTTTTATATCAGGAGATGTTGAAATTTCAACTAACGGAATACCGAGTCTATCAAGCCTGTAAATAATTTTTTCTTTACTTTTCTTAATAATTCTTGCTGCGTCTTCTTCTAAAGCCAGGCTTTCTATTCTTACTTTTCCTTCTTTAGTTTCAACATAACCCTTTCTTGCAATTAACACAGTTCTTTGAAAGCCTGAAACATTACTTCCATCTATAACTGTTTTTCTCATAATTTGAGTATAAGGAATAATTTCGCAATTTAAGAGTAGGGCAAGTTGAACAGCAATTTTTAATGCTTCTTGATTTATCTGATGTGGGGGCTCTTCGTCTAATTCTACTAAACAAGTGTTGTCATAATATCCTTGATATTCGAACTCGAGATTTTTTATAGCCTCGAATTTTGCTGCAATATCAATTTCTCCTACTTCTCCAGCAACAGGATGCAGTTTTCTTTTAATAATATAATCCGGTTCGTTCTGTCTTAATATACTTGGACAAGAACAAAACAACTTTCTAGTGTCAAGTTGCTGATGTATTTCTAAACCACACTTCAAACTCGCTTCTTCTTCCATAAATCATTCAAGAAAAAAGGATATTTAAAACTGGCGCTGAGTGATTATTTTTTATAAGAAACTCCTGGTAATCCTAAAAGTTTTGAGGAGATTTCTCTTGTCGCAGATTCTGAAAATGAAATATGCACAACATGCGAACTAGTTTCATACCATCTGGCAGGTTTATATCTTCTTTTTAACATTAATGACTTACTATCAAGATCTTCTTGTCGGGAAGAACTATTTTTTCCAAAGTGAATTAAAAAATTCTCTCTTTCTTTTTTGAATTCTTCCAAATACCCTCTCCCATCCCACTTCACATCAATCCCTCTATAAACTAAATTCATAAATCTCCTAAAAGTTTCGTGATGAGCACTATCTACATTTTCCAAATCTGAACCTAAATACCAACCGCCTGCCCCAACAAAAAATTCTCTTCCATTTAATTCAAGCTTTTTAGAAGCTCTCATAACAGAAGGATAAATTACAGCAGATACTCCTAACAAACTTACTCCCTCATCTTCTGAAACAATTCTTGGAACAGAGTACCTACACGCTTGTTCATCTCTAACTTTTTTGCTTAAATAAGCTGAATAAGTCGGCTTTAACCTCGTCCCATTCCCATCGACTACTAAAAATGCTTTGGGCATCAAATTGGGATTACTTTCTTTTTCCGCTATAGAATCAAACGCTTTCAAAATATCATTTGAAGCCCTCCCTGATACAACAGTATCTAATATTGCAAACGATTTTATTTGCGGAAATACTTCATATATTTTTGCGAGATAATCTCTGCATTCTATATCCCTAAGGATTACATCAACAAAAGATCTAAAATAAGGGTCTTGGTTTCTATTATTCTGAGATTTAAAAAAAGCAGCACTAACATTCGCCCAATATTCTCGAGTTTTTCTTGTATATTCGTCATTACTTGTTTCAGAATCAAATTTTTCTATATTTAAGTCAGCAGTAAAAGGAATTATTAACACTCTAAAATCTTTTCCTACTACACTATTTGCTATTTTAGAACATTCTGGTAAAAGTGGAGTCAACATTGGCTGAACCCCTAAATTCTCGTAAAATTCTTTATGTACTTCACTGCAATCTCTGAGTTTTTCTAAAGCATAAACCATTCCCAAAAACAAAGGAACTGCTCCTCTGCTTGGAATTACTAAAGTATCAAAACCTTTAGTTTCTCTTAATTCTGGCATATCCAAAGCTAATTCTAAACAAGCATTAGAATACGCAAGCATATTCTCTTCTGAAAAAATTCTTTCTAAAGTATTCATTTTATCTCTCCTCTGCCAAAAAGATAATCTTCAATTTTTGAACAAAATGTTTTGGAATTAAAATCTGATTTTTTCATAACTTCTACAATATTTCTATAATGCTTTCTCCAATCACAATCTTTTGGAGGATTATCGCTTAATAAAATTGCTTTGCTATTTGGGTATAGCTCATAAACAACTCCAACAAGCGTTCTCCACACACTATCCTCTACTCTGCCTCCTTCAACTCTCGGAAGATGTCTATCAAAAATATACAAATCTGCTTCAAAATTCAAATCTAAAAAAGATTTCTGATCTCCGACTTGTATTAATTCTAAACGACCAGATTCAACAAGTTTGTTAAGACTTTCTCGAACAATTTCTCTAAATTCAAAGTCATCTTCTACATGTATTACTCTTTTCATTTTATCCAGCAGTTTTATAGATAAAAGTATTTTTAAATCTTTCTATATGTTACCCCTATAAAGTTACAATACGAAAATACAAGACTTTTTAAATAAGCTTTCTTAAAATCTTGTATGGTAAAAGAAGTTGCAGAAAAAAAGCATTTTGAGATAAAGAAATTAGATGTTTTGGGTGTTGGAAAAATTTTTGCTCTTTTGTGTGCTTTTATAGGATTTGTTATTGGCCTCATTGTTTTATATTTAGTATATAAAATAAGCCTCACACCTATAGCACAACAAATGCCGGTATTTTCAGAAGTTTCATGGAAACAACTTATTGTTTTACCTTTTTGGTATCTTTTAGTATTTGGTATATTCGGGGGAATAACAAGTATGATTCTTGCTTTAATTTATAATTTAATTGCAAAAACCGGTGGACTGAAATTTAGTGTTAAATAAAAACTCATCTATTAAAATAATCAAAAACGTTATATCAATAAGAGGGTCAATTAAAATCTATCTTTGGATTAAGTATTGTTAATAAATAATTTCAATCTGATAAATTAGTTTTAATCAATCCAGAACTTTATCAAAACATATTCTTTATACAACTCTTACAATCTCTCTATTTTTATCTGATTCTATAAAGCGTTTCACTTTTCCTTCTCTATCCGCTGACACTAATTTTCTAATTTATTATCCTCTTCGTTTCTTGGCACATGAACAATATCTACCGCATAATCTCCATAAGTTCCTAAACATTGATTCTCAAATTTCACATTCGTATTTTTCTGACTTTTGTATAAATCAAAAGTACAAGAAATTGCTTGTTATTGTTCAAGAACATAATCTGGTATTTCATTTAAATTGCCTTGTTTAATCCAAACTCCTTTTTCGTACTTAATCCAACTCTCCTTGCTTCTTTTCAATAGCAAAAACATAAAAATAAAAACCACTATTAGAATTATGACAACAAACTAAAACTTGGTTTTCATTTTATTCTTCTAACCGTTCGTTAATTTCTTTTGCAATAGGTTCTAGCATTTTCTCTTTTATTTTATCTTTCCAGTTTTTATGCCCGAGTACCCATCCAAGTTTTACAAAAGCTGTTTCTGGTAACATATCTTCTAAAAAAATAACTCCTGCTTTTGTTAACGCCCTGCCCGGAGAATAAACTAAAGGGTTTAATCTTCCATAAATTGTTTGACACGCCATACATACTACTAATCCATTATCTATTGCTTTTTTTATTTTAGGAAGCCAATCATGTTTCGCCTCTTCTGATACTGCAACATGTCCCAAACCTGAAGCTTCAATCACCACGCCATGATATTTTTTTATATAATAATCTAAAATTTCCGGGTCCTGTCCAGGATAAAACTTTAATAAAGCTACTTTATCGTTAAACTCGTTATCAAGCCTAACTTTCTTTTTATCATCTCTTATATTATGGCTTGAAATTTTTTCTATTTTTCCATCTGGGAAAATTTTTGCAAAAGGTTTTGAGTTTATTACTTTAAAAGCGTCTCTTTTGGAAGTGTGCATTTTTCTTACTTTTGTTCCTGGCATTACATAACAAAAATCGTCATTACTACTAGCATGCCCTACAAGCATAACTTCGGCAATGTCAGAAATAGAAGCATAAGCTGCGCATTTTAAATTTAGGCTTGCGTCACTACTCGCTCTGTCACTTGATCTCTGACTATATGTTAAGACAACCGGCTTGTTTAAGTCTCTCAAGAAAAAACTTAAAGCAGCAGAAGTATAATGCAAAAAATCTGTTCCGTGTGTAATAATAACACCTTTTACTTCATCTTCGTTTAAACTTTTTTCACATATTTCTGCAATTTTTTTCCAATCTTCCGCGCACATGTTTTCACTTGCTTTCATAAAAGGAATTTCTATTTTTCTTACATTAACAATATCAAAAATTTCTGGATAAAACTTAAACAACTCCTCGGGTTTTGTCAACCATTTTACCCCGCCGGTTTTGTAATCTACTCTTGAAGAAAGAGTGCCTCCAGTAATAATTATATCGACATAAGGCAGATTCTTCTTTTCTTTTACTTCGTATTTTTTTTCTTCTTTTTCTGTTTTTTTTATAAGTTCTATATTAGTAATATCTTCTTTTTTTATTCCTATGTTATATCCTGATTTAAGTTTAATAAGCAAAATACCTGATTCAAAACTTTCAAGAAGTATACCTTCAATCTGCTCTTTAAAAGTTGTTATTCTCACAATATCTCCAGGTTTTGCTTCATTCATGAAACTTAAAGGAGAAACTCTTATAAAAACTTATCTTTTTGATTTTATTTTTCTAAAATAGCAAATTTGCTTTTTAACTTTAAATGAATACAATTTTAAGTAATCTGTAATTTCGACACATAGTTTACTGTCCTTCTTTTTTAGCTTCTTTTTCTATTTCTTTTAATGTTGCTATATCACCAATTCCTCTATCTGGCCTCAACATCTTAATTCTCGGAAAACGAAGTGCATAACCTGAAGTGTAAGTTGGACTCTTTTGAATATTTTGATATTGAACTGTAACAACAATTGCAGGTTTTACTTTTACATATCTTCCTTTTTCTTCTATTATTAATTTTTTTAATTTTTTAGTCATTTCGATGAAGGAAAGTCCTTCTTCTGGTTTTTCTTTTAAACCAGTTGAAACTTTGCCAACTTCTAACAAATTTTCATTATCGTCTCTACACGCAATATTATAACTAGTAAGCCAGCCTGCTCTCTTTCCTGTCCCATATTCTGCTCCTGTTATTACAAGATCAAAATCATTTGCTTCTGGTTTAAGTTTAACAGCATAGCCGATTCTTGCTCCAGGTTTATAACCTGCATTCAAATTTTTAATCATTAAACCTTCTTGTCCTTCATCTAGTGCTTTTTGATAAAATTTTTCTGCTTCTTCTTTTTTATCAGTGATAATCTGTTCTGCTAAAACAATTTTTCTTTTCACTTGTCTAACAATTTTTTCGAGAATTTTTCTCCTTTCTTTAAAAGGAACATCTATAAGAGATTTGCCATTATAATAAATAATATCAAAAATATTTAACTCTATAGGCAATTCTTTTTCAAGTTTTTCAATTTCATACTTTCTTTTTATTCTCTGTGAAATTGCTTGAAATGGCAGATAATTTTTTGTCTTAGGATTGTAACCAACCGCTTCTCCATCAATAATAAATGTTTTTGCATTTACATTTTCTTTAACATATTTTATAGCATCTGGAAACTGTTTTGTTACATTATCAAGTCTTCTTGTAAAAATTTTTATCTCTCCTTTTTCATCTTTATTAATCATCATTCTAAAACCATCATATTTAAATTCGAAACCTGCCGGCCTTCCTACAACTTCAAATGCCTCTTCTATACTTTCAACTTTTGGAAAAAGCATTACTTTAACAGGTTTGCCGGGAGAAAGGCTGATTTCTTCAAGTTTGTTCTTGCAAGCTTTTTCAAAAACCTCGGCAAAATCAGTCGATTTATCATAAGCATTCTGTACTTTTTCTCCAAAACTCTTTTTCTCTTCTATATTTTTTGGCTTAAAACAATAATTAACAATTGCATCTCTTAAAATTCCTGCACCTACACCGATTTTTAAATCTCCAAGAATTGTTCTTATGAGATACTTAGCTTCATCTGGAGAAGCAGAATTTAATAACTCAATGACAAGATTAAGTTTTTTTTCTATTGTTCCTTTACCAACTAATTCTGGCAATTTTCTTAAATTTTCAAGAACTTTTTCTGTTGTGATTCTTTTTACAAATAAAGTAGCTTGTTTTTTCTTTTCGACAAGTTCATAAGCAATAAGTCCTAAATCACCAAGAGATTTAAATTTTTTAACAACTGCTTCTTCTGAAATTCCAGATGCTTTCGCTAATGCCTTAATAGCAAGCTGCTCAGAAATTCCTAATTCTCTTTCATCATAATCAGGAAAAACTCTACCAAGAAGCAAATAAATTACTTCTGGTTCACCTTTAATTTTGTCTAAAAATTGTGATATAATACTTGTTTTCTCTAAACCGCTTGAAGTTGCCTCGAGTTTCTTATAAGTTTCTACTAATGTAGAATATAGCATACAAAATAAAAGTAAGACATATTTAAAAATTACTCGTTCTAAAATTATAATTTTTTTAAATTTTTTAGTGACACAATAAAGCTTATTAATACTAAAATTTTAAATTGAGTATGACAAAAGACGCAGAAAAGATCATTCAAGCTGCACCGCAAAAAATGCAGTCCATGTTAAAATCTGTATACGATTACAATATAAAATTTATTCTTAATGAAGAACAAGAAAAACTTCTATCAAGAATCTTATTTGAAATGACAAAAGTAGATAGAAAATATTTTTATGAAAAGGAAGAAGAAGTTTATTCCGATGTTGCTTTGCCGATAGGAAAAGGGCAAACAATAAGTCAACCAAGTACTGTAGCAAGAATGTTAATACTCGCAGATATTCACGAAGGAGAAGATGTTCTTGAAGTAGGAACGGGTTCGGGTTGGAATGCAAGCCTTATTTCTTTCCTAAATTACCCTGGGAATACAGTAAGCGTAGAAAGAATTTACGCATTAATAGAGAAAGCTGAGAAAAATATAGCTGCATTAAGAAGTTATTTAAAACAAAAACATCCACAAGATGTTAACAATTTAGACAAATTGAATCTTTATGCTGAAAATATTTTTGAGAAAGGTCGTGCATGGAAAAAGACGTATGATAAAATTATTCTTACAGCAGGTATAGAAAAAGGCAAAGAAGAAAAAGTTAAAAAACTTGCACAAAAACTGTTAAAAAAGAACGGAGTTATGATTTGTCCGTATACAGAAGGCCCAATTTTAATTCTTAAGAAAATTGACGGAAAACTTTTAGAGAGTACAACAAAAGAAGAATATTCTTTTGTCCCACTTCTTGAAAAAGGCGTTGTGAAAAAAGAAAAATAGATTTTAAATTATGTATAAACTTTTAAATGACAACAAAACGAAAGATTTAAATATATCTAAAATATAATTCTAAATATAGATTTAAACAATAAAATAATAAATATACATTGTCACTTCAAAAAAACAGCCAAAATTTATATATTTGCTATTATATATATTAAAAAATATAAATAACAAAACAACATGAAATCAAACCTTGAGATTTTTTTCAGGAGAAAACCTGCATTAATGCTTGTCGCATTGAAAAGACTTTCAAAAACAAGATATGGATCAATGTTAGCAAAAGAAATTGATTGCACTTATTCTCATGCTGTTAAAATTTTACAAAATCTTGAAAAACTTAAACTTGTAATGTTTGAAAAAAAAGGTAGAATAAAACTCATAAGATTAACAGAAAAAGGCCAAAAAATAGCAGACCATATTTCAGATATTCAAGGTCTTTTGGATTAATTTAAATTAAGCTCTTCCTTTCCCTTCTCCTCGGACGATTCCTGTAGCGATTATATGGCTTACTCTTAACGGTTCTGGAATATTTGCATGAAGACAAGTAATCTCTAAAATTTTTTTTAAATCTTCAATTTCCAAACCAATTCTCTGTACATAAATTTTTTTTCTATTTATTATAATTTCTTCTATTCTCCCCGCATTTTTAATAGCATTAATTCCAATAGGATTAATTTTCTCAAAAGTAAGGATAAACTTTTTCATATTAGGTTTACGTCGCATTACAACAATCACTGGCATTTTTGTTTTTTCGTATATTTCTTTAATATCAAAAAAATTAAATCCTGCAAGGGTAATACCTTTAACCATAATATATTGGAGTTGGGCTTTATGTTTACTTTTATTTATTGCCTCAATAAGTTTTTCTGTTGCATCGCTTCCATCTTTTTTAACACTAAATGCCAGCAAGCCATCGATATAACTTCCTCCTCTGTAAATTACTCCAACTACAAGCACTTTCTTATCTTCTTTTGAATAAGATGCGTCGTCTAATCCGAGTATCCTTATTTCATTTTTCATTTTATTATCTTATTTTTAACGAAAGGTCGCTCATCGCTTCTTTAAATCCAAATTTTTCATAAAATCTTACTAAATTTCTTAGGTTTTTGCTAACTGCTTTTAACTTAACAACATTTACTTTTTTCTTTAATTCTTCAAGAACTTTTTGCACTAAAATCTTTCCAATGCCTTTGCTTCTATATTCTTTTTTAATGTAAATTCCGTCAATCCAACCAAATTTTTGTCCTTTTTTTATCCCTGCCCAATCCTCTTTTTCTTTTGCTTTGCTTATCTTTGCAATGCAATATCCTATCAACTTGCCATTCTCTTCTGCAATATAAACAAAATCCTTTTTTATATGCTTCATTAGTTCTTTTTTATCATAATGCCTAACACCCCAACTAATCCCTTCTTTTTCCCATTCTATTTCAAGATTCCTAATACTTTCAATATCTTTTTTACCTGCTTTTCTAATATTCACTTTACCCTCTTTTCGAATTTTTTCTGCTTGTTTTTATAATAATGGACCCGAAGGGATTCGAACCCTCGACACCTGCCTTTCGCCTCTAGTAAAATTCTTGAGAGGCATCAAAAACTTTTTACAACATCGAGTAAGAGGGCAGTGCTCTAACCAGGCTGAGCTACGGGTCCCCTGATAATACTAAGAAGTTCTGTTTTTAAAAGTTAAGTATTTTGCAAGGAATTTAATATTAAAAAATTAAAAAATTCTGAAAACAAATTCATTAAACTTGAATTTTTAATTTAATATAAAACTCGCGTGTTTCGTTTCCAATAAAGTGAGCAGTTGTTTGTATTTATTT
>JAWAAV010000001.1:0-22210 GCA_038884935.1 Candidatus Pacearchaeota archaeon | reverse complement strand
TGAAATTAAAGATTAAACTCTTAAGATTTTCCGCAGGAAGACCTGTAGCAATCATTAGTGAAACTCTTGCTTTAAAAACAAGCATACATGTAGATGATAGAGTCTTGATAAAAAAAAATTCTAAAAGTGTGGTAGCTGTTGTTGATGTTGCAAGAGAATTTGTTAAAGAGAATGAGATTGCTGTTTCTTCAGAGATTGTAGAACAACTTAATCTTTCTGAAGAAGATTTTGTTAGTATGGAACTTGCTCCAAAACCAGAGAGTGTTTGGCTAATTCAGAAAAAACTAAAGTGTGGGAAACTAACTAAAGAAGAGCTTTTAACAATAATGAATGATATTTCAAGGAATGCTTTGACTGAAGCAGAAATTGCTTATTTTGTTTCTGCGGTTTATCGTTGCAATATGTCGATAGAAGAAATTAGAGACATGACTCTTGCTATATTCAAAACAGGTAAAACACTTGGATTAAACGGAGAGATTGTAGATAAACATTCAATTGGCGGAATTCCTGGCAGAATTACTCCAATACTTGTTTCTATTTGTGCTGCAGCAGGTTTGATAATGCCAAAAACCTCTTCTCGTTCTATAACCACACCTGCAGGAACAGCAGACGCAATGGAAACTATATGCAAAGTCGATTTTACGATAGAAGAGCTTAAAAATATAATTAAAAAAACAAATGCTTGTATTGTATGGGGCGGAGCTTTAAATCTCGCACCTGCAGATGATAAAATAATCCAAGTAGAAAAACTTCTTAACCTTGATCCTGAACCTCAGTTGTTAGCAAGTATTTTGGCAAAAAAAATGGCTGTCGGAGCAAAATATGTTTTAATTGATATTCCTTTTGGAAAAAATGCTAAAGTTACAGAGAAGGAAGCAAACCACCTCGCAAAAAAATTTAAAAAACTTGCTAATTATTTTCAAATAAAACTCGATTGTTCTCTTAAGAAAACAGAAGAACCTCTTGGCAATGGTATCGGTCCGGCTCTTGAAATTAGAGATGTAATAAAAGTTTTGAAAAGAGAGAACTCTTGTTATAAAATTGAAGAAAGAGCCCTTGAATTATCAGGAAAACTTCTGGAAATGACAGGAAAAGCAAAAAAAGGTTGTGGTGTAAAACTGGCTAAAGAAATTCTTAATTCTGGGCAGGCCTTTAAAAAATTTAAGGAAATAATTGAAGCTCAAAAGGGTATGATAGATAACTTAAAAGAAGCAAATTTTAAATATGATATAGTAGCAGAAAAAAATGGTAAAATAAAAGAGATAAATATAAGAAAAATAAATATCTTAGCAAGACTTTTAGGTTGCCCGGCAGATAAATATGCCGGAATATACTTACATAAACATCTTAATGATTATGTTAAAAAAGGTGAGAAAATAATGACTCTTTATTCCGAATCAAAAACAGAATTAGAAGAGGGTTTAAAATTTTATAGTAAAAATAATCCTTTTATTTTAAAATAAGAAACTAAAATGATAAATAAACTCTCAGAAACACTTGAAGATGTTCCACGAAAAATTAAGATTTTTATTTTAATACTATTTCTCTTATTGACATTTGGAACTTTTAGTTTTAAGTTAATAAAAAAAACAACAATAAAAGAGTCATTTATTAGAACACTAGAATCTTTTGCTTTTATATTTCATGAAGAGGCAGGTCTAGGAAAAGCGTTAGAAATTTTTCTCGCGATTTTTGGAGTTTTTTTAATATGGTGGATTTTTTGGAGTTTTTTTGATATTGCTTTAGAAGGTTTACTTACAGAATATTTAAAAACTTCTTGGTTTTTCTCTAAATTAAGAAAAATGAAAAATCACTATATTATAGCCGGTGGCGGTAGAGTAGGTGAAGAAATAGCAAAAAATCTTTCTAAATTTAAAAAAAATTATGTAATTGTAGAAAAAGACGAGACAAAAGTTAATAAACTAAAAAAGAAAGGTTTTTATGTTATTCAAGGAGATGTGGAAGACCCCGAAACAGATATTCTTAAAAAAACAAATATTAAACAAGCTAATGCCTTAATTCTTGCTATGCCAGAAACTGAAAAAAATCTTCTTGTTACTTTAATGGCAAAAGAAATTAATCCTAATATAGAGATTTATGCTAGGGCAGACAACCCTGCTTTTGTAAGCAAATTAAAAAAAGCCGGTGCAAAGTTAGTTGTTGTGCCGGAAATTGCTGCAGCCCAAAAATTTATACAAGAAATTCAAGGAATTAAGTGTCCTGAAATTTAAATATATTGTTTCGTTAATTGCATAAATTTTTTCTTAACTTTTTATTTTAAAAGTTTCATAAAAATAATTTTTTGATTGCGATACACGCCACCGCCAGGAGTCGAACCTGGATACCCTTACGGGAACCCGCTGGCTTGTTTTTAACTCAAGGCGGGCGGAGTACCGTTGTCCCACGGTGGCTAAAATTTGAAATAAAATCAAGTTTAAAAACTTTTTAACGAATTAGTCTTATGATTTCTTTAGCAACCTTCCTCCCAAAATCGTGCTGTAAACCAGACAGGGCAAATGTCAAAAATAAAATAAAAAGAATAGCTATCAAAAAAAGCCATTTTCTTATTACATTTCCTTTGCTTACTTTTCTAGACAAATAGGCAATAATAAAAAAACCTGTCAAAGAAGTTAATAATTTTGAAAACCAAGAAGTTAAAGCATAGGCCGGCTTATGTAAGACAAGACCATCCATCAAAATTTTATTTAATATAACAAAAATATTTAATTCGACAAAGAATTTTATAATTGGTCCTGCTAAAACAGAAGGCACAAGCAAATCAGAGAATATGAAAAGAAGGATAACAAGAGAAATAGTCAGAAGAATAGAAAGGCTTTGTTGTTTTATAAGATATCCCAAACTCATCCCTATAAATATCAGAACAGAAGCAGCAAGAAAAACAGATATTATAAAAATATAAATTATACTCCAAGGAATTCCAAACCAATAGAACCCAATAAGAAATAAGACTGCTACTTGTACTGAAACAAAAAATAAATTTGTCAGATAATCTGCTATCAAAAAATGTATATCTCTTGTGGGAGTTATTAAATCTCTTAGATAGCTTGGTTGGTTCACTTGCTTTAACGTGAACATATTAGAAAGGACAAGTGAAGTAAATGTTATTATTATTGTTACAAGCATAGGAAATGCAAGGAATACTGGATCCTCAGAAATTTCAAATGCATTCTTGAATTCCAAGTTTACTTTTTCTTTATTTAAGCTTTCAGAAATCACATCCATTTCTTTTGATACTTCATCAAGCCTGATAATAAAACTGTTAATTTTTGTTTTACTGTTTTGTGTTCTTTGAATGGCTAAAGCAAGATCACTATCAAGCCTGTCTAAAGTTTCTTTTATTGCATCAAGATTTGCAATAATTAAATCTAAATTATCAATAACTATCAAAAGTTCTGGGCGGTAATAATTCTGCTCAATGCCCATTAATGAAGAATCTATTTGTTCCAATGAATCATTTATAGCATCAAAATTTTGTATAGTATAACTATAATCTGCAGGAGCCAGTCTTGATGAGAGAAGGATTTTTATAGATTCTATATTTGATTGAATAATCTGTTTCTGTGCTCTAAATTTGGAAATGTTATTTTCCAAACTTTGCTTGCTTTGGTTAAAATTGTTCTTAAGATTTTTAATAGTAGATTCCATATTTTTAATTGGCCAATAAAAAGAATCAAACTCTCTTCTTATCACAGTTAAATTCTCCCTATATTTAGTTAGTGTCTTTTCCTGGTCATCTAGTTCGATTAATGCTTCTCCGAGTTCTTTTTTTGTTTCTGAAATTGAATTTGAATAAACAACCAGTTTTGCATTTAATTCTTCTGCAGTTCTATAAAAAGTTTGAGTCTCTTCACTTAGAATGTTTTGCAATATAAATTGTTTTGCATAATACTCTATAATTTTTTTTGTATTATCAAGATAAATTGCAATCTGCCTCATGTCCCCTTCTCGCCGAACATGAAAACACACAGAAATTTTTTGGTTTGTTAGTTCATTTAAGCAATCAGCTAAAGAATCATAAGTATTAAAATTTTTAACTAAACCTTCAAAACTATAAGTAGAGTCTTCATTGATTACTCCTATCCTTAAATTATTAAAATCATTAGAGTTTAGCATTATACCAGACACTAAAATAAGAAGTATTGGGCACAAAAATAATACAACAAAATAACTCCAGTTCCTTGAAACTATTTTCAAATTTTTTTTGAAAATATTATATATCTTCATAAAGTATCTCCTGGAAAATTTTATTAAACGACTTATGTTTTCCGTATCTATTCTTATACTCTTCAACCGAAGCTGCTGAAGTAATCACTCCATTTTTAAGAATTGCTATTCTGTTGCAGTTTTCTTCAATCTCCTCAAGCAAATGAGAGGTGACAAGAATTGTTGTTCCAGCTTTGTTAATCTTTTGAATATAAGCCCACAAAGAATTTCTTAATGCAGGATCTAAGCCAACTGTCGGCTCGTCAAGAATCAAAAGCTTTGGATTATGGATTAAGGAGACTAATAAGTTGGCTCTTTTTGCCATTCCGCCAGAGAGTTGGTTAATCTGTGTGTTCTCAAATCCGTTGAGTTTTAGCAGGTCTAACAATTCTTTTAACCTTTCTTTTATTGTCCTCTTTTTCATCCCATAAAGACTACCAAAATAAAAGCTATTTTCTCTTATTGTTAGCTCATCAAAAAGCATATTTTCCTGAGTCGCAAAGCCCGTATTCTTCTTTAGATAATTTTCTTTTTTTAGGGTATTTTTCCCCTCAAATAAAATTTTACCGCCATCTGCCCTTATCATACCAATCAAAATTTTTAAAAGCGTGCTTTTTCCACCTCCACTTCTACCAACAAGTCCGAGAATTTCACCGGATTTAATACTAAAAGAAACACCAGATAATACCTCTTTTCCTCGATACCTCTTTATTACATTCTCGAACTCTAATAAGTTCATTCCGTATTTATGTAAGAGCTGTACTTTAAAAATTCTTCTTAAATTTCTCTCCACGCCGAACTAGAAAAATCTTGGCTCGGCTGCCGTAAAAATTAAAAATTTTAACCAAATAATGCAGCCAGTCCTTCTGCAGCAGCCTCTTTCTTCTCTTCTTTCTTCTCTTCCTTTTTTGCTTCTCCACTAGCCGCTCCACTTGCTGGTGCAGCCGCCATTAAAGTTGCTGATTCTAATTCTTTTGCAATATCCACTCCTTGTAAACTTGCAGTCAATACTTTCACTTTGCTCTCATCTACATTAGTTCCTGTTGCTGCTATAACTTTTTTTAAATTTTCTTCATTTATGGGCTGTCCTACTTTATGCAAAAGTAAGGCTCCGTATATATATTCCATTATTTTATCCCTCCTTAAGTATTTTGTTGAGCAGGTTGCGAAGAATTTAATTGTAATGTGTTTGTAGCTTGTTGAGAGCTTACTTGATTTTCTACTTTAATAAATTTTTCAAGAGCTTTTTCATGAGCCAGTGCTTTCATAATTAGGTATTTTATAGTTTCTTTGCAAGGATAATTTATTTTTACAGCAAATGCAAGTGTTTTGTTATATAATTCTTTAAATTCTTTCAAAGTAGATTCTTTATCAACTTTTATATTTTCGTAAATTTTATCGTTAATTTTATCATAAGCGACTAAAGGTATTAAACCAACAAAAAAAGGTTTTATATCAAATTTTGCCATTATTGTTGCAGCGTTTTCAGAGATTTTTTCCCCTTTTTTAACAATTACTTTTCTTTCTTTTACTGTTATTTTTCCTTCTTCTACCGCTATTTTTATTCCTAATGCCCCAAGCTCACTTATTATAGGTCCGGGCACAAATTCTGTAGGCCCTGGTTCAATTGCAATATCTTCTTCTGCAATTTGTCCTGTTTTTGCTTTGACAGGGCTTTTTTTCTCACTAAGAATAGCAGAAAGCTCAAAAGGGTCCAGTTTTGAAAAAATAAACGCAATATTTTCCTGAATATAATTTTTTAAATTCTGTAAATTTTTTTTCTCACTTAATTCTAATGCTCTTAATATTGTACTTTTCTTAAAAACTCTCACTTCACCCTTATCTCTGAGTTCTTTTTTTATTGCATGAAATTGTTTAGAAGGTAGACTTTTAATTGAAGCTATGATTATGCAATTATTTTCTTTTATAAGCTTTTGAATTTCATTTACTTTTTTCTTTTTTATTTCTTGTCCTTTACTTTCCCTAGTCTTGTCTTGTTTTTTGTTTACCATTTTACTCAATTTTTATTGGTTTTCCCATAGTCAATTTAATCATAATGCTTCTTATGTTCTCTTTTTTTCTAGGCAAGGCATTTAAAATTGTGTTGTATGCCGCAGTTATATTTTCAATAAGTTCTTCATTTTTCATTTTTTCTTTTCCTATACAAAACTTAAGGCTCGGCTCTTTGCTTTTTATTTTTATCAGGTTTTGTGCTTTTTTAACTAGTTCATTAATTTTAGCTTCTGTTTCTTCTGTTATAATTCCAAATTGCGGGGACGGCATTTTTCCAGCCGGTCCAAGATATTTTCCAAAAATTGCAGCAACTTGTGGCATAAGTTTTGCATTTGCTATGAAAATATCATAATCTTTTGCAAGATTTTTCGCTTTTTTCTTATCTTTATACTTTTCAAATTCTGGTTGTGTTATACAATCTATTCCAGAAATTTTTTTACTTGAAAAAATAGCTATTTTCTTATCTTTTACTTTATGTGGCAAGGTTACGAAAAGATTTACAGAATCTTTTTTTATATCAAAATTCTTTAAATTAATAATTAGATCTACAGATTGATTAAAATTTCTTTTCTTTCCCTGCTTCCTTAACTCTTCAATTACTTTCAAAATTTTTTCTTTTTCCATCTCAGACAAATTCAAAATTTTTTGATTAGTTAATAATCGTCTTCTACCTATGCACCCAAAGTTTAGAATTTTAACTCAGGTGATGTAGTCTGACAAAAATATTTTGAGAAAGAGGTTTATAAACTTTATTGCTCAACAGACATTAAATATTCTTTTATTCTTTCTATTGTTTGGCTTATCAAGAACTTTTCAATTTTATTCTCAAAGATTCTCAAAAGACTTTCAAATTCTGTAATATTATAAAGATTTTCTTTCTTTTCTACAAGCATTAAATCTCTTAATCTTTTTAATTGTCTTCTTATATTACTCTCTTCAATTCCTTTTAGTTCTAGGTTTTTTTCTTTTCTAAATTTTTCAACTCTTTCTTTTATACTCTCTGAAGAAAGTCTTTCTTTATTTTTTTTTGCTTCAAGTAGAACTAAAAGAATATCAATTATAATATCTCTGGAATCTCCTGGTTGAAGTAAGCCAAGACTCAAACAAATTTTTTTGACGAGCTCTCTTTTATCTGCTTCATATGGTTTTTCATATCTTCTTAAAGTAATTTCATTAAGTGGCTCGTCCTTTACCATTCTCACTTAAGAATATAAAAACTTATAAATCTAACCATTTTTATTATGGAATGGAGCTAATTGCATTACTGTCAACAGGAAAAGGCTCGTGGGGCCAAGTAGCTGGTTTAATTAATCGAGGAGAATGGGAGAATATTATTCTTATAGGAAACGATTTTGCAGAAAAATTTTCTTGCAATAAGAAACACGAATTTATAAAAATTAATCCAGAAGAAAAAGTTATCGAATTGCGCGATTATCTAAAAGAAAAATTGAAAGAAAAAATAAAAGGTATGGAAGTTGCATTAAGTATTGCAAGCGGCGAGGGTAAAGAACATATGGCTTTAATTTCTGCCTTGCTTTCAATTCCAGTAGGCATAAGGCTTGTTGTTTTGACTCAAGATGGGATAGTTGATTTAACAAAACAAGGCAAGGCTCTTTTGGAGAAAGAAGAAATTTCAACAATAATCTAAAAATGGTAGAAATACATCATAAAATTGCGGGAATAATAATAAAAGACAAGAAGCTTTTAATGGCAAGAAAGTACGATGAGCCGCACTTTATAATGCCTGGCGGCCGAGTTTTGGAAGGAGAGATTCCAGAACAGACACTAAGGCGAGAATTAAAAGAAGAGCTTGATGTTGAACTTGTTTCTATGAAATTCTTTAAAACTTATGAAGCTCCTCATTTTAAAGAAAAAAACAAGATAGTGAGAATGGATACTTATTTTGTTGAAATTTTGGGAGAGCCAAAAGCAACCTCTGAGATAAATGAAATAAAATGGATAGACAGCCATTACAAAGAACAAGGTATTAAAGTTGCCTCAATCAACCAAGATTTTCTAATTCCAGAATTAAAGAAAATGAGTCTCATTGATTAAATTTCTTCTGGCTTGATTTTCATTTTTTCTTTATCTTTACCAATTAATACAACTCTGCTTTCTTCTTTTTCATCAAGAATTTTATAATCTTTACTTTCTAAATTTTTAACAAGTTTTTCAGCAAATTCTTTAACTTCTTCTGGACTAGGCATTCTTTCATAAGCCAATCTTTTTCTACTATAGCCTACTGACATAAAACTTTTTACTTCAATAAAATCAGGATTTGCCTTTAAAATTAATTTTGCGTAATCTTCTTCTAAACACATATTTAGGTTTCTTACAAGAGTCATTCTTATTACAGTTCTTGTTTTTCCATTTATCTTGCTCATTATATTAAGGCTTTTATTGAATCTTTCCCAAGCATTTTCTAAACATGATCTATGCCATTCTTCATACATTTTCTTATTAGGAGAATTTAAAGAGATATAGAGTTGTGTAGGCAAAGCATTTTTCTTTTCCAATTCCAAAATTTTTTCAGGGCCTAAGCCATTTGTTACTAAAAAACTTGTTTTGCCTTGTTTTCTTAATTCTTGAATAATTTCCGCAAGATAAGGATAGAGTGTTGGCTCTCCAGAAAGTGAAATCGCAAATTGATTTGGTTCTTGAGCTTCTTTTAATTTTTTTTTATCTACTTTATAGTTTCCGCCAAAACCTGTTAAGAGTTTTCTCTGATTTAGTATACATTGTTCTATTATTTTTTTTGCATTATCAGCGTCTATAATTTTTGTTCCGAGACTTTTTTCTATTGGCCTCCAGCAGTGTATACACTTGTTTTGACAAAACATTACACATGGAGACATCTGGCAACACCTGTGACTTTTTATTCCATAGAACTTTTCTTTATAACAGACTCCTTCATTCAGTAAAGATTTTTTTGTCCATCTACATATTTGTATTGCAGAGTTATTTCCAATTAAAGCATAATGTTGTTTCTTCAAAATCTTTCTTAGATTCTCAGGTATCATATACTGCTTTTGAAAATCTTATTTAAAATCTTTTACTTTTAAATTTAAAAATCCTTTATACGTATTTAAATAAGGGCCTGTAGTCTAACGGCAGAACGCGTCGTTCGCAACGACGAGGTCTGAGTTCAATTCTCAGCAGGTCCATTCTTACTTTTTTATAAAAAGAACCATCTAATTGTCAAGAATACAAAAACAAATATTATAAGATAAGTTATAAATGCAAAAATTTGTTTTGCCATTTTTTCGCTCAAAAATCTCCTAACACTTAAATAAAAAATTCTTCCACCATCAAAAATTCCGAGAGGAAGCATATTAATTATCGCAACACTTAAATTTACAAAAACAATCCACCAAATTAAATTATAAGTGAATATTGTAAGATCTTCACATTTTTTTGCAGTGTAATAAGTGTTTGGATCTTTAAAAAACATAAATTTATTTCTAATTTTACTAAAAAATCCAAAGCCGTCTGTTTTTATTAAAACAATCCCTAAATAAGGCTTGCCGGCTTTTTCAGTAAGTGTAATATTGTATACTTTTTGAGTATTATTAAAAAAGGTTTTTATGGTAATGTTTTGTCCTGCAGATTTTTTTAAAAGTATTGTCTTAAGATCTTTATAATCCTTAATTTTTTCGTTGTCAATTTCTGTAATAACTCCGTTTAAACTAGTTCTTAATGCAGGAGAATCTTCAAAAGCTATAACTTGTTCACTAGCAGTTAAATTTTTTACAAAATAAGTTTTATTATTAATTTTTATTTCTGTTAGATTTATTCCTCCATCAAATTCTATATATTTTTCTCCAATCACTTCCTGTATTTCCGAGTTATTAACTATGTTAAAAGCATAAGAATTAAAAATTACTCCTGATGGTTGGAAGGCGATTAAAAAAAAGAGCCACATTAAAAAAAAGAAAACTACAGTAACAATCCAATTAGCAAAACTACCGGCAGACAAAATTGAAAGTTGATTTTTTATTTTTAATTTTTTAATTGCATTTTCATCTGGCTCAACAAAAGCTCCAACAAATGGCCCTAAAAAAGCAAATCCTGTCGATTTTATTTTTATATTGTTAATTTTAGCAAAAATTCCGTGGAAAAACTCATGAACAATTGCAGTAATAGCGAGCACAATTATCCAATAAGTAAAATAAAAAGGCGGTAGAAAATCTACTTTAAATATACTAGGTAAATAAGGAATTAAAGGCATGATTGGTGGAATTTTAACTGCTTTTATAAACTCTGGAAATTTAAAAAACATATAAACAAGTTGAAATAAAAAATATAATGCAATAATCATTGAAACATAACCTAAAAAAACAACAAAGTATTCTAGAAAAAATAAAATCTTTTTATATTTCTCACCCATCTTTTTTATTAGTCCAATACCAAATTGACTTTTATACAAAAAAAGCAGTCCTTCTCTTTTAGTATTATTTCTTTTGAAATAAAGTAAAGTAATAATAAAAATACAAAATAATATAAGGAATGTAATATCATAAATAAAAAAACTCATTTTTACCCTTCCTTTTAAATTATTTTATTTTACTATTTTTTTCTTATTTGCCTAAATGCCCTCTTTTTACATTTTCTGCATCTCACTTTTCCCTCTACTATTTTTTTTGGGTCTGCTCTTATTTTAAGACTGCAATTTCTGCAAACAAAAACATTCTTAAACAACCTTTCTTGAGCAGTTGGAATTTTTGTCGCCATTTTAATTTTTTATAAAAAGTCTAAGCTTTCCTTTTTATAATTTTTCTGCCTTCTATATCCCAATATTCTACACTATCCTCTTCTTTTAATTCTGCTTTTATTTCAGGATTACAAGGAACATCTAACGTTTCAAAACTCTCAAGGTCCATTATACTTACTTTTTCTCCAACAGACAGCACTTGTCCTTTTGATTTTTTAATCATAGGCACTTCAAATCTTTCGTGTCCAGGTACGACAATAACTCTTTTTTTTTCATCTAATATTCCGATTGCTTCAATTCTACACTTACTTGCACCGTGCTTCCCAGTCTTGCTTATATCTTGGCTTTTTACAGTGCATGGCTCTCCTTCGATCATTATAGAAACTCCAGGTTTTGCTTCTGTTGCATTAATCAATTTTAAAACCATAATGAGTTGAGAAAAAATAGCTTTATAAAGGTTATGTGAATTCTTTAAATTGTTAAAAATGTTAAAGAAAAATGATTTTGTAGAAATAGAGTATATTGGAAAAATAAAAAATGGAGAGGTTTTTGATACAAATATAGAAGAAGAAGCTAAAAAATTAGGCCTTGAAATAAAAACCAAACCTTTAATAATCTGTTTAGGTCAAAACATGATTCTTCCAGCAATTGACAACTTTATTATAGGAAAACAACTTGGAACTTATACAATAGAATTAGAGCCAGAAAAGGCTTTTGGCAAGAGAAGTCAAGAACTTGTTAAAACATTTTCTTTAAATGCATTTAAACATCAAAATATTGTACCAAAACCTGGCATGGTTTTTGCTTTTGATAATCTTATAGGTAAAATAACTTCAATTTCCGGCGGTAGAGTTGTTGTTGATTTTAATAATCCTCTTGCAGGTAAAATTGTTGAATATAAGATTACATTAAAACGAGAGATTAAAGATATAAATGAAAAAATAAAGGCTTTATTATTTTTTTATACAAAAAAAGAATTTGAGTTTGATATAAAAGATAAAAAATTGACAGTATACGCTTCACAAACAGACAGCAAGCTTTTAAAATTCTTTGAAAAAAAATTCAAAGAAATTCTTGACTTTGATTTTGAAATTAAAGTAAAAGAAATTAGGCAAGAAAAGAAATAGGTGTAGAAGCAATAAAAGCAGAAAAAAATATACAAGCCCGCATATAAAACTTTATAAATATCTCTAGCTATTTTATAGTATGTGTGGATTACTTGAACAATCGTCTAATTTAGAAATTGATAAAGAACTCGAAGAATATATTAAAAAACAAAACTCAAGAGTAAAGGTTTTTGGAGTTGGCGGTGCTGGAGGTAACACAATTTCTAGGATGAAAGAGGTTGGAATTAAAGGTGCAGAAATGATAGCAGTAAATACCGATGCCCAAGACTTACTTTATACCAATTCCGATAAAAAGATTCTAATTGGTAAAGAGCTTACACAAGGTTTAGGTGCTGGTAGCAACCCAAAAATAGGTGAAGAAGCAGCAAAAGAAACAGAACACGAAATCAAAAAAGCTCTTCTTGAAACAGATTTGGTTTTTGTTACTTGCGGACTCGGAGGAGGTACTGGTACTGGTGCAGCTCCTGTAATTGCTGAAGCAGCAAAAAAACAAGGGGCTTTAACAATAGGTATAGTAACAATGCCTTTTACAATGGAAGGCAGAAGAAGAATAGAAAATGCTAATTTAGGTTTGGAAAAACTTCAACAATTTGTCGACACGCTAATTATAATTCCGAATGACAAATTAATAGAAATAGCGCCAGATTTGCCTTTAAAAACTGCTTTCAAAATTGCAGATGAGATTTTAACAAATGCAGTTAAAGGAATAACAGAGCTTATTACAAAGGTAGGCCTTGTTAATCTTGATTTTGCAGATGTTCGAGCAGTAATGAAAGATGGAGGAGTTTCTTTGATAGGACTTGGAGAATCAGATAGTAACAACCGCGCTGTAGAGGCAGTAGAAAAAGCAATAAACAATCCTCTAATCGATGTTGACATCACAAATGCTACCGGAGCATTAGTTAATATTGTTGGAGGTTCTGATCTAAGTTTAGAAGAAGCCAAAATAATCATAGAAAAAGTAGGCAGTAGGTTAAGTGAAGATGCAAAAATGATATGGGGAGCCCAAATTTCAGAAGATATGGATAAAACCTTAAGAGTTATGTTGATAGTTACAGGCGTAAAAAGTAAACAAATTCTAAGCAAAGAAGATTTTACAGAAAAAAATGACGATATAGGTAATGAGTTGGGAATAGAGTTTTATAGCTAAAATGATAGAAAAAATTAAGTCTTTCCTTTTACAATGTTCACGAGTTTGGACAGTTTTAAAAAAACCTTCAATAGAAGAAGTAAAAACTATTTCTAAGATTTCTGCAATAGGAATTCTTGCCGTCGGATTTATAGGTTTTGTAATCTCAATAGTTATAAATGCATTTAGTTGATATCTTTCTATTGTTCCTTAGCATAATATTTTTTCTCAATTCTTTTTTTGTTTTGAATAAGATAAAATAAATTAGATTTTTGTTAACCAAAAATTTAATAAAGCAAGATTTTTAAGTTAGATTGTTTACTTTTAAATAAAATTAAAACTAAAATGATATTTGTTATTAAAGTTACTTCGAGTAAAGAAGATAAAGCTTTAGACTTAATTTCAGAAAGAATAGAGAAAAAAGCTTTGCAAGTATATAGTTTAGCTAGGCCTCATGGAATGACAGGTTATATTTTTTTAGAAGCTGAAAATAGGGCGAGTGCAGAAGAAGCAGTTTTTAATTTGCCCTATGTTAAGGGAATTGTAGGAAAAACAATTCTTTACGAAGAGATTAAACCAATGCTTGAGCCAATAATTGCAGAAATGAACATAGAAAAAAATGATATTGTAGAAATTATTTCAGAACCATTTAAAAAAGAACAAGCAAAAGTAATAAGAATTGATAAGCAAAAAGGCGAAGCAGTAGTAACATTATTAAATGCAGCTATTCCAATTCCAGTTACAGTAAAACTTGATAATCTTCGTGTAATAAGAAGAGAAGAAAAAGAAGATAAAGAAGAAAACAAGAAAGGAGAAGAAAAATGATAATAAAACTGTTAGTAGAAGGCGGAAACATGAAACCAGGTCCTACTATAAGTCAAAAGCTGGGACCTTTAGGAATAAATATCGGGAAAGTTATTCAAGAAGTAAATAAAGCAACAGAATCTTTTAAAGATTTAAAAGTTCCAGTAGATTTGGATGTTGATACAAAATCAAAAACTTTTCAGGTTCGTGTATTCTCTCCGCCAGTTTCAGAACTTATAAAAAAAGAACTCAAAATAGAACTTGGTAGTGGAAACCCTAAAAAATTAAAAGTAGGGAATCTTTCAATTGAACAAGTTATTTCCATTGCAAAAACAAAAATCGGAAATATGCTTTCAAAAAATCTTAAAAATGCTGTAAAAAGTGTTGTTGGCAGTTGTGTTAGTCTTGGCGTTCTTATAGAAAATAAAGAAGCTAAAGAAATAGAAAAAGAAATAAATGTTGGAAAATATGATAATGAAATAAGCCAGGAAAAAACACAAACCGATCCGGAAAAATTACAACAATTAAAAGATTACTTTAATAAAATCAAACAACAGCAAGAAGAAATGATTAAGAAAGAAGAAGCCGCAAAAGCTGCTGCAGAAGCCGCAGCGGCAGCGAAAGCTGCTGAAGCGGGCAAAGTTACCGAAGAGAAAGCAAGCGAAAAAAAGTCCGAAGCTGAAGTAAAAGAAGCAGCTAAGACACAATCAGAATCAAAAGTGCCACAAAAACTAGAAACAAAAAAGAAGTAATAAGGCTTAAAAATGCCCCGTACATTACAAGAAAATCGGGGCTGTGGGCCAGCCTGGCTAAGCTTCGTGCCTTGGGTGCATCTTTCCAAGAACGCACGCGACCCCGGTTCAAATCCGGGCAGCCCCATTCTGCTTACCACAGAATTAAGGTTCAAGACTGGAAAAATACAAAGAAAAAATCAATCAAAATTAATAACTATCAAATTTGCAGGACAGAATTTAAAAATAAAAAATATTCAATAAAACTATTAAACAAAAATGGCAACAAAACGATTGAAAAGTGCGGGAAGATTTGGTGTAAGATACGGACTCAGAGTTAAATCTCGAGTAATTCAGATAGAAGAAAAACAAAGAAAAAAACAAGTTTGTTCATTTTGTAAAAAACCGTCGGCAAAAAGGATTGCAAGTAGCGGTATTTGGAAATGTAAAAAATGTGGAAAAAAGTTTGCTTCAAATGTTTATTATCTAGAATAATACAAGGATTAAATTTATATAATCATTTTAATATCTAAAAATATGGCAGCATACAAATGTTTTAAATGTGGAAAGCAAGTTTCTTCTAAACATTTGGAAAAAAGATTTTCTTGCCCTTATTGTAATAGCAAAATATTCTATAAACCTAGAAAAATCATCACAAGAGTAAAAGCAGAATAAAAATGAAACTAGAAAAAGAAATTCAAGATAAAATCCAAGAACTACAGATTTCTGAGCAAACAATTCAAAGCATTCTTATTCAAAAACAAGCTTTTCAAATCGAGCTTAATGAAACAGATTCTGCCTTAGAAGAAATAGAAAAATGCAAAGATGAGGTATATAAAATAATCGGCCAAATAATGCTTAAATCCGATAAAGAGAGTTTAAAAAAAGAGCTTGAAAACAAAAAAAAGATTTTAGAATTAAGAATAAAAACAATTGAAAAACAAGAAACACTGTTGAAAGAAAAAATTGATTCTTTGCGGGAAAAAATTGAAGGAGAATTAAAGGCAAAAGCTAAATAATACCTTCAATAAAACCAATACTAAGCTATAGAAATATTTATAAACTTTCTGTATTTACTTTCGTTATGGTATTTGATTTTTTTTCGAAGCTATTTAAAAAAGAAGAAGAACCAGAATACATAGAAATTGACCTTGGCCCTGAACCTAAAAAGTCAAAAGTTCTTGTAAGGCCTTTTATATTAAGAAAATTTGATGATATTCCAGAAATTCTTAATTCTTTGAGAGAGGGCTATACAATTGCTGTAATTGATATGAAACCTTTAAGAGAGAAAGATGTTATAGAGTTAAAAAGAGCAATCTCTAAGATTAAAAAAACAGCAGAGGCTTTAGAAGGAAATATAGCAGGTTTCGGGGAAAACATAGTAATTGTAACTCCAAATTTTGCGGATATATACAAGCCAGCTAAACAAACCACAAATCTGACAAACCAAAATCCTCAAGAAATATAAAAATTTTACTTTCTATTCTATATTTACACTCTAATTAAAAACATGAAAATATATTATTCAGAGATTTTTAAAAAAGCAAAATTTTCTCAAGAGATTATTTTTCAACTTCAAAAAATTTTACCAGAAAAATTTTTCCTTGCTTACACAATTCAATATAAGCCTCTTGCTTTAAAACTTAAAAAATTATTTAAAGACCATATTACAGGTTTTTCACAAGTTATTGGTTGTTCAAAAATTCCAAAACAATTAGCAGTTTTATTAATAGGGGAAGGAAAATTCCACGCTTTAAATCTTTTAAATTATGCAGATAAAGTTATTGTTTTTAATGGAGAGAGTTTCAACGAACTAGGAGAACAAGAAAGGGAAAAAATAGAATCAGAAAATAAAGTAAAATTTTCAAAACTTTTATATGCAAACGAAATAGGAATTTTAATATCGACAAAACCCGGCCAGTACAATATTCAAGAAGCATTAAAAATAAAAAATAAACTCACAGAACTAAAAAAGAAATCATATTTTTTCTTTTTTGATACTTTAAACTATAATGATTTATACAATTTTGATATTAAATTCTGGTTAAATACCTCCTGTCCGGGTTTAGAATATGATTTAAAAAATGTAATGAACGCCAAGACTTTCTTTCAATTGCTTAATGATTTTTATTGACCCTTCTTAATACAAAAATAATCTTCTTTTTAAATTTCAAACAATTGCCTTCTTCTAGATTAAAAACTAAACTTTTTGTATAATCTTTCTGTATAATAAAATTATAATTCTAAATTTGTTAAATCCTCTGCAATTTCAACATTTTTAAAAATTTTTTTCGCTTCTTCCAATAGAAGTTTTTCTTTGTGGTCGTATCTTTGACTAATATGTGTTAATATAAGTTTTTTTGAATCTGATTTTTTTGCAATTTCCGCTGCTTGCTTGGCTGTTAAGTGTTTATATTCTTTTGCCAGATTTTTTTCTTGCTCAGTGTAAGTTGACTCGCATATTAGTAAGTCTGAATTTTTTGCTAATCTGACTGCGTTATCGTTTGTTTGCGTGTCAAGAATAAATGTAATCTTACGACCTTTTTCTTCGTAAGTTAAATCTTTAGGCGAAATTATTCTGCCTTTCAATTTTATACTTTTTCCCGCTTTAATATCTTTTAATATTGGGCCTTCTTTTATACCAAGTTTTTTCATTTTTTCTTTGTCTATACGAATTTTATCTTTTTCTATAAAAGAATAAGCAAGACAAGGAGTGTCATGCTTCATTGCTTCTGCTTCTATCTTAAAATCACTCGTTTCAAAGATTGTGCTTGATAAAACTTCATTCAACTTGATTTTTATTTTATCTTTGTAGACAAACATTTTCTGAATTAGTTGAAAAAAATGAGCAGTATGTTTTGGTACATAAACTTCGAGAGTTTTGTTGTAGTTGTTTAATGCAAGAGTTTGAAGCAAGCCAGGCAAGCCAAGGACGTGGTCGCCGTGCCAGTGAGTTATAAGTAAACGAGTTAATTTACAAGGGTTGAGTTTTGCTTTACGAAACTGCCTCTGGGTTCCTTCGCCGCAATCTACAAGTATGTTTTCATTTGCATATTGTAATAATATAGCAGTATGATTTCGTTTTTCTGTCGGAATTGCTTGACCTGTTCCAAGGAAATAAAGTTTTATTTTTTCCATACCTTAGTTAAGAAGAAAGGGTTTTTATTTTCTTTCTTTTTATGAGGCAATTATTCCTTCTTTATGAATATTCACAAATTTCTAATTCACTTTATATTAACTTAATTCTTTGAAAAACTTTTTAGAAGTAGTAGCCTATTATTAACCTTTCAATTTTTTATTAGACAATACTTTTTATTAGAAAATGTAAATCTATCTATTAATAAATTAAGCGAGTCAAAGAAGAGCAAGTACAATATAAGATTAATATTTATTAGAGTTTTGTTCTTTTTATTCTTTTTTCAATCTCTCCAATTTCTATTCTGTGTTGTTTTTTCTTTTTGACAAATAATAGTATAACAATTAATAAAACAAGCAAGATCAAGGCAAGACACCAATAATTTCTTGGCAAGGGTTTCTCTTTTTCTATTACAAGGAAAATTTCACTATCGCTTGAGATTTTATCTTTTAATCTTGTTTCAACTTGTAAAATATAAAAATCTGGAAGCATTTCACGAGGCAAATCAAGTCTTTTTGTAAACGAAATTTTATCTATAAAGAAAATTTTTTCTTCTTGAGATAAATATGTTTTATTATCAAAATCCTTGATATAGTAAATTATCTCGACTTCGGATTCAAGAGCATCTTTTTTTGTTATGGCTATGTTTGCTTCAAGTTGTTCTTCTTTTGTAATGGTTTTTTTAGGGATATTTACTAGTATTTCCAAAAAAGGAAGTTTTTCTTTTACATTAATCGCAATTTTTATTTCTTTTTTAATCTCATTCGCTTTAACAATTATCTTGCCAGAATATAAATAAGGCAGTTCGTCTTTAGCAAGAATTTCAATTAAAACTTTTTTTTCCTCACCAGCTTTTAAAATAAAAGAGCTTTCCTCGAATTTTATTAGTTTATTTAAATGCCCTGCGTCGAGATTTATGCTTATATCTTTTGTGCCTTTATTTGTGATTGTTATAAATTCTTTTTTAACTTCGTTTCTAAAAACATCTACTTCTATAATTTCTTTATCTATTATAAATGAGATTTCTTCGGGTTTTTTAACAGTTGGCTTTGCCAATTCTTCTACAGGAGTTTCTTCTGCTGAATAAACACTAAAACCAGTTACATTAAAAATTAATGTACCTGAAGAATAACTTATAATCTTGCATATACTTGAAGGACAAATTTCTCCATCTCTTAGTATTCTTGGATTAATGAAAGATAGATTATAAAGATAAAGCATTGCAGACTTATTAAGGTTTGGCATTGCAGTTATATTAACCTCTATTCTGTTAAATGAGATATTTGTACTTGCATCAAAATCCACGATATTGTCAAATGGATTTTCATCTGCTATAACATCTATAACTTCGTTAAAACTTATTTTTCCGTATTCGTTATGTAACATGGCTGAAAGCAATTCTTGTAAATCCTCATAAGAATAAGAGTAAAAATCTGTTGTTTGTATACTCTTGTTGTATTCTGAATATATTATAATAAGTCTTGTAGAATTAACAACGAAAGTAACATTTTTTTGAGTAATTAATCCTGTAGTAGAATTTGCAAAAAGATAGAGTGTATGCTGGCCATCAGAGGCGTTAAAGTATGTTGGAGAGGTTATAGTTATATTATTTCCGTTATCAAGGTTATACCATATCGATTGGTAGTTTGAGGCAGAAAAGTTGAGCAAAAGAGAGTAGTTCCTTAGATAAGTTTCATTTTCTGGTTTGAGTATTTGTAAAACAGGGTAAGATGGCAGAACAAAAATAGAAACATTTATTGGTTGAGATGTTACTTTTCCGGTTATGGTATCTGCTTCTACTCCATAAATTATAAAGATATTTAATAATAAAAAAGCAAACAGACCAAATAACACTCTTTTTTTCATTTATTAATATTGAATAAAGATTATTTAAAATTTGTTATAAGGCAGATTATTAATGGTACAAAATTTTAAGAGAATTCTAATCTTGATTTATCTTTGTAATATTCACATTTTGTTTTAAATATCTAAAAAGAGAAAAATATCCTATAGGGGCTATATGTGCTGCAGTAAGTAGTATAAAGTTAATTAATTATTTAGTATATTTTTATTTACTCTTCTTTTCTTTTCCTTGCAGTTAAATAAATTATCATAACTAATACAATTACTCCAAGAACAATATAAATCCAAAAGTTACTTTTCTCTTTTTCTCTTTCTTCTACAATAACATCAAACGAGGTTTTTATGCCAGTTCCCATACTAACCGCTCCTGTAATTCCAGGTGTGATTGTTTTTGTTTCTATTTTTACTTTATACACTTTCCCGGGTTGGGCATTTGAAGGAACATTTATTGATAATATTGCTTTTTCTGCAGAATTTGCTTTTATTATATAAGATTCTTTTTCTAATGAAGCAATTTCTGCTCCTTCAACTACTTTTAATTCTGCTTTTATATCCTCTACTGCATTCGCTATATTTTGTAAAGTTAATTCTATTGTTCTTGTTTCTCCTCTTGCGATTTTTAAAGGATTCCCTTCCCAGTAAGGGCTGGAAACTCCAAAAGCACTAACTAGCGATAAACCTAAAATTATTGCCAAAATCAAATTCATAAATTTTATATTCGCGAGTTTCATTTTAGTATGATACTATCCAACTACCTCCTTGTAATGTAGAGTAAACTTGTGAAGATACTAGAGGAACTTTAGGAATGCAGTAATAAAATTCTTCTTGTCCTGCTCCTCCACCAGCCGACAAATTACCACGATTTGCATTACTTCCTGTTATAGTTGCTGCAGTTCCATTTGACAATATTGTTCCTAGACATTCAGGATTTTCTGCGCCTGTTGTTAATCCAACTGTAAAGTTATTTGCAGGAATATACTCTGAAGGATTTGTTTCTCCGTAAAGGTCAATTGCAGTTAAATCTATCGTTCCATCATAGTTTCCTGTGTTGTTTATTATTGTGGGGTCATTGTTTGAGGTTTGGTTGTCAGCATTGCTAGAAACTGTGGGCCATGTTAGAGCGTCAGGAGAAATTACCATAGCTTTTAATTGATTATATTGAAAATTTGTTGTAGTGTTATAGCAAGGAGTTTTATTTCCATAATCGTTTCCTCTTACATTTATATTCCATTGCCCAGCTCCATCCCAGTACCACATATCAATTGAGCAAGAAAAATTAGCAGTTCTTGGAGGAATGTTATTAACCCAGGTGCAATTTGAGACAGTTGTTCTATATTCATTAGGGTTTGGGTCGTATGTAAAGTTAGCAAAAACTGACGATTTGTTAATATCATTCATTCCATCTTGATCATAGATATGTACATTAAATGTAATGGTTGTTGAAGAAGCTTCTATAGGATTTGTAGCTGAAATTTGAGAAACATAAACTACTTGACACTGAGTTGTACCTGCAACTGCAACCGAAACATTTGTTGGTTGTGAAGTAGCTCGGCCAGTTATGCCACCTAAAAAATCAAAAAATCCTGCAGAAACGATACAACCAGCAAGTATAATGCTAAAAACGATTGTTATAATTTTAAGTTTTTGCATTTTACCTCTTTTAAATCAATAATTAGTGTCAGAATGTATTTATAAATTTTTTTATATTGCATTACAATAACTATTTTAGGTAGGTTTTATAAATTTTAATAATTATTAATAAACCTAATTTATGAACTTTAATAGCAGAGATAATAATGGCTAGTAATAATTTGCGCTGTGGCTTAATAGCGGTTTTTGGAGAGATAAACAGAGTACTTATTTATTTTCTACTTTTTGTTCTATGTTTTATATGCATTAAAATTAACTTTTCATCTTTTTTGTGACTCTTGAATAAATTGTCCAGATGTTTTTCTGGTTTCTATTAAGAAGCCTTGCAATTTCGCTGAATCTCATAAGTTTCTTTTCTTTAAGGTACAATATTAAAGATTCTAGTATTGTAAGCTCGCTTTTGAATACCGATATTGGTAATAATAATTCACTTTCTTTTATTTCAAAAGATTGTTTTTGTTTTTTAATCGCTTGATTGTAGGCAGTCCATATGGTCCTGTCGTCTCTGTTTAATGCTTTTGCGATTTCGCTGTAAGGCATATTAAGATTTTCTTTCATGTATTTGCATATCGCTTCCAAACTTCCGAGTTCAGTTGAAAAGATTTCTATCGGAATATTATTTTCTTGTTTTATTATTTCAAGTGTTTGTTCTTTTGTTAAGTTGTATTTTCTTCTTAATTCTTCATTAACAAGGCTAACTATTTCTTTATCCTCAAGTTTGTATTTTCTTCTTAATTCATCTGCGATTAAATCTATAACTGCTACGAGGTTGTCCTTTTCTATCTCTTTTCTCTTTCTCTTTGTTTTTCTTATTACTACTGC